>JAWBTN010000058.1:0-6602 GCA_039000415.1 Candidatus Aenigmatarchaeota archaeon
TTTTGCCTAACACAGAAGAATTAAACAATGTGATTCAAAATTCTACTTTTCTCGTGAATGCAACTGTTTTTTGTAGAGATGCCCCATGTGGCAATGTTTATGGCACTTTGATGTATAATTTGTCTTCTTCCTATCCAGACACACCAATAAACACAAGCTATGGAGATAAACCATTTTTTGTTAATGAAATTCCAGCTTTAGCAATGAAAGCTTGTCCAAACAATCCTTTGAATGCAGGTGACTTTTGCAATTTAACTTGGATTGTTAACGCTTCAGGTGAAATAAACACTGATTGGAAATTTGGAGTGTACTTCAATTCCTCTTATTCAGAAGTTTGGCCAAATGTTACAAAAAATGCAACTGTTTCTATAGTTGGTTGTACTATAGATTTCAGTTTGAGTTGGTCTTCCATAGACTTTGGTGAACTTTTACCAAACACTTACAATAACCCAGCTCCAGGAAATTCAAAGAATTTATACAACATAACGGTAAATCCAGGCAGCTGTAATTTAGACCTTTACATAAGAGGCACTGACTTAATCAACGCTACTTTTGGTTCTATCATAAAAGTTGGAAACATAAGCTGGAGCAACATCAGTAGCAATATCGAAGATGGTTTCTTCTCTTTATCAAATGTTAACTCCATAATCAAGCTGAATGTTCCTGAAAAAACAAACATCACAACTTGGTATTGGCTGAATGTTCCTCCAGTTTATGCTGGTGTTTACAATGGAACAATCTACATAACAGGTGTTAAGCATGAGTAAAATTCTTGGTGTTTTGGTCTTCTTGATTTCACTGTTTCAAGTGACAGAAGCTATGAATTTTGGTAGTCTTGTTAAAAAAGATTTTACAAGCATAGAAGCTAATGATACAACCAAATTCACAATTCTTTTCTGGAACACAGAAGAAACTCCTTATCAAGTTAAGCTAGAAGTTGTAGAAATTCCAAAAGGTTGGTTTATCAGTTTACAACCAAAAGAATTCATGTTAAGCTCTTCTGTTGGTGAAGAGTATGTAAGCTTGCCTTACACTTCAAAACCTGTGAAGGCTTTTCCTGTTGATGTGTTTGTTAAACCAGAAAATGCCAAACCAGGTTCTTACCAAATTGTCATTAAAGCCAAAGCTGGTCTTCCTTCCAGGGGCATAACTTTCTTCCAAGAAAGGGAATTCAAGCTCACAGTAAACATTCGGGGAGAAAAGATTCAAGACAACGGAATTGAAGTCCTAGAAAAAACCACAACTTTGCCATTAAGAGAGGAAAATTCGGGACAAACTTCTTCTGTTTTCACTTATCTCTTTGCCATATTTTGCATTTTAGTGGTTTCTCTGCTAATATATAAATATGCGTAAAATCTACTTTGCCCTAGTTTTGATTCTCTTGCTCGTATCTATTTTTATCTTGAGAAACTTTTTGTCAAAAGTTGGTCTTGTCGTGAACACCATAAATGTTTCTATTCAAGAAAAATTGATTGGAAAATTGCTCTTAGCCTTTAAACCTTATCTTGAAATTGGAGAAACTCAACAGATAACAACAGAATTCATCAACATAGGAACTAAACCTGTAACAGAAAAAATTGAAATAAGGGTTAGTGGTTATGTGAACGGGACTTTAAGACCTCTTGCTTATTATTATGATGTTCAAGTGCCATTGAATCCAGGTATGAGAAGAAGTTATAGCACTGTGTTTTTACCGCCAAACATTGGTCTATATTATATTCAAGCAAGAGCATATTATGATACAAGAGTTGTGGAAGTATGGGGAGTTTTTACAGTTTCTTCACCACCTCCTGAAATCATTCCAATATATCCGCCTGCTGCACCTGAAGCTCCTCCTTCTGCTCCTGTTCTCGGAATACCTGACTTAAGCTTGGAGTATCCATCTCAAGCCAAGTTCTACAAAGGAGAAAAAAGGTTGCTAAATATAACAGTGAAAAATGTAGGGACTGCCGTGCTGCACAATCTTAAACTTTACATATCAATCTCTTCTTTAATAAATGTGGAAATTCATCCTAAACAAGTTTCAGTCTTGGGCTTGAATCAATCTGTTATATTTGTGGTTTCTGTTGAAGTTCCTGAAAATGTGGAAACTGGAATTTATCCAATTGAGTTTGAAGTTTGGAATGATGAAGGAATGAAGAAGAGAGGGGAAATTGCTATAGAAGTTGTTGCTGTTGCTCCACCAGAAGAAGAAGAAATTCACAGCAAGATCTTGAATTATCAGTTCTTGATATTTGAAATTCAAAAAGAAATAAATTCTGCTTTTTCTGAAGGGTATGATGTTACTCTTGCAAATCAAACTTTGAATTATGCTAGACTGAGTTTGGAAAAAGCAAAAGATTATTTGAGACTAAAAAGAATTGTTGAAGCGAAGAAAGAGTTGGGTTTGGTTGAAAAGTACATTGAAAGCGCTGCTCTGCAACTTGCAAGCACAACACTATATCTCTACAAACCACCTGCTTTTCTCTGGTGGCTTATCCTATTGATGATAATCTTGATAGTTATAGCTTTCTTAGTGTATTGGTACTTGAAGAGAAGGAAGAAGAAACCAAAACTTTTGCAAAAGTTGGAAGAAGAAATAGAAAGATAAAAACCAGAAACAAAAGATAAATTATGGGACTTTTTGGGCCTTTCGTGTATAAGTCGAAAAAGACTGGCCAAAAATTTTGGCTTCATATGAAAGTTAGGGGGAATGCTAGAATTTTCTATTTCTCCAAAGATCCCACAAATGCTATTTTTGACTTACCTCTTGGCTATGAAGTGGTTGAAAATCCAAAAACAGGTCTTCCATTCTTGAGGAAGAAAACTAGTGCTGGATTCTTCTCGATTTTTAAATTCAAAAAGGAAGAAGCTGAGAAAAAATAAGTAAATAACAGCACAATTATTAAATAGCATGGCAAGGATAATTGGAATTGTTTCTGGAAAAGGAGGTGTTGGGAAAACAACTTTAACAATAAACTTAGGAGCAGCTTTATCACATTTTTTAAATAAAAAAGTAACTGTTGTGGACTGCAACATCACAACTTCTCATTTGGGCTTGTATCTTGGAATGTATTATTGTCCAATAACTTTGAATAAAGTGTTGAGGGGGGAGTGTGGGATAGAAGAAGCTTTATACGATCATTACACTGGAATGAAAGTTGTCCCTGCTTCACTTTCTGTGACTGAACTTGAAGGTGTTGATGTTACTTTACTCAGAGAGAGTTTAAAACCATTAGAAGAGAAAAATGACATAATTCTTTTGGATAGTAGTCCTGGTCTAGGAAGAGAAGCTATGGCTTGTTTAAAAGCTTGTGAAGAAGTTTTGTATGTAACTTCACCTTATATTCCATCTGTAATTGATATAGTAAAATATCAAGAAGTAGTTAATGAATTAAACCTCAGACCCATAGGAATAGTTTTGAATGCTGTTGATAATGCAAGATATGAGATGAATGTAAAAGAAATAGAAGAACTGACTCGCTTACCTGTGCTTGCTTCAATTCCTTATGATAAAAACATCAAGAAAGCTTTGTCTCTTAAAATGCCTGTGGTGATGTTGAATAAAAACTCTCCTGCAAGCAAAGAGATGATAAAGTTTGCAGCAAAGCTTGTGGGTGAAGAGTACAGGGTAGAAAGCTCTTTTTCTAGAATAATGGAAAGATTGAAGAACTTCATGAAGCTTAAAGCTTCTTTAAGCCCGATTTGAAACTAGTTTTTCCAAGACTTTAATTTTTAGCAGTTATCTTTAAATATTTAGTGTTTAAATAATCTAAAATATGAAAACTGAAAAAAGAGCAGTGTTGATAACCTTTAGTGTGAATTCTGAAAAGTTTGAAAGTTATTATGAAAGGAATAAATTTTTCAGAAGTTTGTACGGTTGGAAACAAATGGTAAAAAAAGAAGTTTTCATTAGCAACAAACCAAAAGAAAAAGTGTACACTTATCAAAGGGAAGGCTTACTTAACGGAATTCCCCACAAAAAAGTTGATCAAAGTAGCTTTATTATTCCAGAAGATGAATTTGATAAAGTGGAGAAATTTATGAAAGAATGGGGAGAAAAAGTTATGTGGAAAGCTTTCAAAGTATTATTGGAGGAAGATATTTTTGAGGGGGAAGATTGAATGACTGAAAAAGAAGAGAAAGAAATAAGGCTTAAAGTTGGTGAACTGACTGCAAGAGAAGAAGCTGGTAGGGGGATTGTTAGAATTGATTCAGCCAATATGAGCAAGCTTGGAATTAAAGAGGGTGATGTAGTTGAAATTGAAGGTTCAAGAAAAACTGCTGCTATAGCTGTTAGAGCTTATCCAGCCGATGTTGGACTTAATATAATAAGGATGGATGGAATAGTCAGGAGAAATGCTGGATCAGGAGTTGGAGAATATGTAAAAGTGAGGAAGGCTGATGTGAAAGAAGCTAAGAGTGTTACAATTGCTCCTGCTGAAAGAGGGTTTGTAATTCATGCTTCTCCTGAGCTAATTAAACAAAATCTATATATGAGACCTGTTGTCAAGGGAGATATAATTGTACCTTCACCTGTTATCAGGAAAAGATCTAGAGGTGGAACTTTCTTTGAAGAATTTTTCGGAAGCGATTTTTTTGAAGAATTTTTCTTCACACCATTTCCAGGAGAAACAAGGTTTATTGTAACTAATACAGATCCTTCAGGGATTGTTAGAATTGGTGATATGACTGAACTGGAAATTTTGCCTGAACTTCCTGAAAATTTGAAACTTGAAGAAAAAGCAATTCCTGCGGTAACATATGAAGATATTGGTGGAATAAAAGATGTGGTAGAAAAAGTGAGAGAAATGATTGAATTGCCTTTAAGGCATCCAGAAATTTTTGAAAGACTTGGTATTGATCCACCAAAAGGAATTTTGCTTTATGGTCCTCCAGGTACAGGAAAAACTTTGCTCGCAAAAGCAGTGGCAAATGAAAGTGGGGCAAATTTCTTCTCAATTTCTGGTCCAGAAATAATGTCCAAATTTTATGGGGAATCTGAACAAAACCTTAGAAAAATTTTTGAGGAAGCAGAAAAGAATGCGCCTTCGATAATTTTCATTGACGAAATAGATGCAATTGCCCCGAAAAGGGAAGAGACTACAGGAGAGGTTGAAAGAAGAGTAACAAGTCAACTTTTAACCCTTATGGATGGGTTGAAGAAAAGGGGGAAAGTTGTTGTTATAGCAGCTACGAACAGGCCTAATGCTATAGATCCTGCTTTGAGAAGGGGAGGAAGATTTGACAGAGAAATAGAGCTTCCTGTTCCTGATAGGAATGGAAGACTTGAGATCTTCAAGATCCATACAAGAAACATGCCTTTGGATAAGGATGTTGACTTGAACTGGCTTGCTGACATAACTTATGGCTATGTCGGTGCCGACATCATGGCTTTGTGTAAAGAAGCTGCCATGTCAGCTTTAAGAAGAGTATTGCCAGAAATAAAATGGAAAGAAGAAACAGAACTTCCGAAAGAAGTTATAGAAAAGCTGGTCGTGAAAAGAGAAGATTTCGAGAATGCGTTGAAAGTTGTTGAACCTAGTGCTATGAGGGAAGTTTTGGTAGAAATTCCTAAAGTTAAATGGGAAGATATAGGTGATTTAGAAGAAGTGAAACAACAGTTAAAAGAAATGGTTGAATGGCCTTTGAAGCATCCAGAAAGTTTTGAAAGAATGGGAATTTCTCCACCAAAAGGAATTTTGCTTTATGGTCCTCCTGGTTGTGGAAAAACTTTGCTCGCAAAAGCAGTGGCAAATGAAAGTGGGGCAAACTTCATAAGCGTGAAAGGACCTGAAGTTTTGACGATGTGGGTTGGAGAAAGTGAACGAAAAATAAGAGAACTTTTCAGAAGAGCAAGACAAGTAGCTCCTGCTATCATCTTTTTGGATGAAATCGATGCTTTAGCACCTAGAAGAGGATTGTATAGAGGAAGTGCAGTAACAGAAACTGTAGTTTCTCAACTTCTAACAGAGCTTTCAGGAATAGAAGAAACAAAAGGTGTTGTGGTTATAGCTGCAACCAACAGACCAGATATTGTTGATCCTGCTTTACTCAGACCTGGAAGAATTGACAGGTTTGTCCTAATTCCACCACCAGATACCAAAGCAAGATATGAGATTTTGAAAATCCATACAAGAAACATGCCTTTGGATAAGGATGTTGACTTGAAAGAACTTGCTGAAAAGACAGAAGGCTTTTCTGGTGCAGACTTGGAAGCTTTATGTAGGGAAGCTGCCATGAATGCTTTAAGGGAAGACATAAAGGCAAAAGTTGTGGAGAAAAGGCATTTTGAAGAGGCTTTGAAGAAAATAACACCAAGCCTAACAAAAGATGTTCAAGCATATTATGAAAAATTTGTTGAAAGACAGAAAAAGGTAAGGAAACCTGAAGAAGAAAGGGAACAATTTGGTTACATAGGATAAGAATTTTGAAGACCAATTTATTATAAGGGAAAGAAAATGTTGATAAAAGATGTGATGAATAAGGAAGTTGTGGTAATAAATCCTAGCGTAAGCTTGAGAGAAGCTTCTAGGGTCATGTGTGAAAAACACATAGGAAGTTTAATAGTTGTGGAAAATGATGAGATAGTTGGAATTTTAACACAAACTGATATCTTAAAG
>JAWBTN010000059.1:0-6587 GCA_039000415.1 Candidatus Aenigmatarchaeota archaeon
AAGGGGTTTTCATCCCAAAGATAGCGAGGCCTTTGTTCTGAACGAGCCCTTCGCGCGGGTAAATTGACCCGGCGCGTTGGTGCGTCGATGTTGGCTCCCCCTCTCCTGGCCGTGCAGCAGCGGCCAAGGGTACAGGTGCCCACTGGTTAAAAGGGGACGCTAGCTGAGTTCAGAACGTCGTGAGACAGTTCGGTCGCTATCTACAGGAGGTGTTGGTAGTCTGACCGGAAGGAAGGGTGAGTACGAAAGGAACGCCCTTCCGTGGCCTCTGGTCTACCGGTTGTGCTTGCATCGCCGGGCAGCCAAGCCATACGTGGATAAGAGCTGAATGCATCTAAGCTCGAAACCACCCGGGAAAATAGACTACCAATCTTGCTGCTGGTGCGCAAGCATCGGTGGCAAGACGAAGGCCCTTGTAGACTACAAGCTTGATAGGGGAGAGGTGTAAGCCTCGAGCTTTCGAGCGAGAGGCGAGCCTGCTCCTACTAAAAGCCTGAGTTGTTAGGCCTTGATAAGCTCCTTGATCCTGTGGTAGTGTGAAGAATTATATACTTGAGTATAGAAAACTTCTTTAAATTGTCACTAAATAGTAGTTATAAGGTTGAAATGAAGTACGAAGAATTCACTAGAAAACTTCATGAAATAGGAAGGGCTTGTGGTAAGATAGCTTATGATGTAATTAGCTTGTACAAAGATGTGGATAAAATACTTTTCGTGGTTCCGTTGAGAGGAGGTTGGCCGATTTGGGAAGGTGTTTCTTATGGTTTGTATAAAAAGTTAGGAAGTTTTGAAGCAGATGTCATCTTCCTTCCAGCTAGTTCTATAGTAGAAGAAAGGGACAAATTCATAGAAGATAGTTTAACTCACTTGTTCCAAAAATTATATCCTGAAAGAAGTTATAAAAGTGTGGTAATTGTTGATGAAGCTGTAAGTGGTTCTTCTTCAAAAATGGTTTTTGATAGCGTGAAAAATGGTTTGAAAAAATACAGGCCGGAATGGAAAAGATTTTATTGGAAATATTTGAATGTTGAACTTTATTTAGTAGTCTCGAACAGGGGAGAAAAACTTGATCCAAGGATTCAGAAAATGAGAAATGTTTTGATTTATCCTATTGAAGATGAAATCATAACAACAGATAATTCAGAAATTTATCCTGTGAAATATGTGACAGAAATTGAGAGGAGAGTTGGTAGAGATGGTAAGATTTACAGGGTTGTAAGGCCGGACGTTGTTTTTGAAAGCAACGATACCTGGAAGAAAGTTGTTAGAGGAATAAAGGAAGGAGTGGACGAATTTTTCGAGAAATCTATTATGAGTTGAGGTAATTTCACCGATTTTTAAACCACTTTCTCCTTTTTTACCATCCAATACTATTATAAACTGATAACAATTACTTCTGCCTGTTAAAAGCTATTCCACCTATCAAGATTGTAACTGAAGAGAATCCTGAAAGAACAAGCAAATCGATGTAAAAAGGGATGAAAGAAGTTTTAATCAATATTTGTCTCAAAGCATCTACACCGTAAGTTAGCGGATCTAGGAGAGAGGCTGTTCTCAACCAAGCAGGAACTTGATCTAGTGGGAAGAAAGCAGCACTCAAGAACATCAAAGGCATGATCAAAAAGTTCATTATCAAGCCGAAACTTTCCATCGTTTCAAGGAAAGATGCTATTATCAAGCCTATACTCACAAGACCTAAGGATATTAAAAGCATGGTAAAAATTGATGAGAAGAATGTTAGAAAATCTAGTTTTATGCCGAAAAATGTTGAAAGGGATAATATGAAAATTCCTTGAAGTAAAGCAATCGTACAGCCACCCAAAGCTTTGCCTAGGAAGATTGAATTCCTGCTCACAGGTGCTACCAAAATCTCTTTCAAGAATCCGAATTCTCTATCCCAAATCACAGAAATACCAGTTGCTATCGAAATCCCAACTAGCGAGATTGCAACTATCCCCGGAAACAGAAAGGTTTGATAACTCAGTCCGCTAATTTTAACAAAACTAAAACCACTACCAAGAACTACGAGGAATAAAATCGGCTGGATTATAGAGCTTAAAACTCTGGACTTGTCCCTCACGTATCTTTTAATTTCTCTCCACCAAATCCAATAAATTGCTTCCAACTCTCTCATAACCTCATCCTCATGAAACCTTTTTTATCCGAAACCCATTCATCCCTCATTTCTCTACCTGTGTAACGCAAGAAAACATCTTCAAGTCTAGGCTTCCTTATACTCATCGAACTCACTTTTATCCCTTCCTTTTCAGCAAAGCTCAAGAGTTTCGGGGCAAACTTCTCGCTATCTTTAACTGTTATGTGAATTTTCTTCTCGAATACGTGAAAATTCTTCACTTCTTCAAACCCTCTTATTTTTTCAAAATTTGCAGTGTTTTCAACTTCAAGAGTTATAACGTCACCCTCTAAGCTCTTCTTTAAATTTTCAGGAGTGTCTAAAGTTTTTATCTCTCCTCTATCGATTATGGCAATCCTGTCGCAAAGAAAATCAGCTTCTTCCATGTAATGGGTTGTGAGTAGGATTGTTATGTTTTCCCTTCCTGCCAGCTTCTTTACGTATTCCCAAACATGCTCCCTTGTTTGTGGGTCCAAACCTAAAGTTGGTTCATCCAGGAATAGGATTTTTGGGTAATGGATCAAACCCCTTGCTATTTCAAGCCTTCTTTTCATCCCACCAGAAAATTTTCTAACTATTTCATGCTGTCTGTCAACAAGACCAACGAGTTCCAAAACTTCGTCTATCCTCTTCCTCCTCTCAGCTTTAGGCACACCGTATAAGCCTGCGTGCATTTCCAAATTTTCCCTCGCAGTCAGTCTATCTTCCAAACTTGGTTCTTGAAAAACTATTCCTATCGATTTTCTGACCTCATTTTTTTCCTTGATGATGTCGAAACCATTAACTTTTGCTGTTCCGCTACTCGGCCTCAATATCGTGCAGAGCATTGAGATGAAAGTCGTCTTACCTGCACCATTCGGACCGAGTAAACCGAAAATTTCACCTTGATTAATTTGTACGCTTACGTTGTTTACGGCCCTTAAGCCGTTGAAATCTTTGGTAAGTCCAAAAGTTTCGATCGCAAACATGTTATCACTTCGATAGAAGTTAATTTTTTTATTTCATTAAGTTTAAATTTTTATCTCATCGCTTCAACTAACTTTTACAAGAATTTGAGATAAAATTTATTTCAACTCTTTCAAAGTTTTTATTCCAACTATTTCAAAATAATCTACTTCTTCTCCCTGTTTTATTTTCTCCCTTCTTTCTTCAGGGATCTCAAGCTCAAAAACTTCAAAAGTTGTCAAATCCATGAGCTGAGCTTTTTCTCCGATTATAGCTATAACTTGTGCTTTTTTTCTTTCAAGTATGGGGACTTCTACTGTATCGTCAGCAGGCTTAACTATGCTCCTCCTTTTTCCGTCGAAAAGACCGATACCTTCAACTCTCGCTTTAGCTGCTCCGTGTTTACCAGACTTACTCACATCAACCCTTTCTATCCTACAAGGCACATCATCTATCAAAACAAATCCATTTGGCTTTAGATCTTTTATCACTGCAGTAGTTTTCATCATCTCACCGCTATTTGAACGTCTTCCCTCCTAACAGTAACCCTTTTCGCGTGTCTTGCTGCTGCTATCGCATCTAAGGCTATCTTCTCCGCCATCTCCAGCATTATCTTCTTCAGCTCAACAACAGCCGATTCTGAGACTCTATCAGCCCCTACTTCTTTTCCAGCTTTCTTCAAAATTTTTTCCAAAGGTAATAGTGGGAAGTCTTTCATGTTATTCGATATTTTATTTTGAATTTTATTTTATTTATGTTATGAGGGTTGTGTTCGATAGCTCTGCTGTAATTTACATTCAAGATTTTCGCAAGTTTGAAGAAGTGTTGATTCCACCTTCTGTGGTGGAAGAAATCAAGGATAAGCTATCTCGAATGAAGTTGGAAGCTTTTGAATTTAAAGTTGTTCAACCGGAGAAAAAATTCTTGGAAATCGTGAAAAAAGTGGCTGAAAAAACTGGAGATCTGGAAAAATTGTCAAAAGCTGATTTGGAAGTTTTAGCTCTGGCTAAACAGTTCAGTTTGAAAATAGTTTCTGACGACTACAGCATCCAAAACGTAGCGAAAATGCTTGGAATAGATTACATCACTATTTCTACGAAAGGAATAAAAAAAGTTTTCATCTGGAAGAAGTTTTGTGTTGTTTGTGGTAGGAAATTTGAAAAAAGTTTGAATGTTTGCCCTTTTTGCGGTGGTAAGTTGAAGAGGAAACCTGAATTTGGATGTTTAAAGAAGAGAAAAGATCAACAAGATTAAACCCAAAATTATCAGTATTATCGCTATCAGCTTAACCAGTTTAACCAAGAAAAATAAAATAACACCAAAAAACAATAGTAAGATTGGATTTATTTTTATGAAATATGAGAAAATTTCTTTCATCAAATCAGTTGCTCCTATTTTCCCCGAAGTTTTGTTTGTATAGTACCATTGACACTTGAAATTTATGCACTGGCAACTTAAGTTGTAATTTTCTGCTACGTAGCATTCCCTGAATTCACAAGTCGTTACGGTTCCTTCTCCAATTTTTTCACAAACTTGTCCGCTACAACCTCCAGGTTTACAATCTGAATCCCTTAAACAAAAAGAATAAGTAGACCAGCCACAAAACGGTTCAAGTGCTAAAGCTGGTTGAAATAAAAAGAAGGCTAATAGCAATATCCCCAATTTTTTCATAATTAAATTCAATAAAGCTTAAAATATAAGCTTACGTTCAATCTAAAGTGACTCATCAACTTTTTCTCCTGCTTCTAAATTATAAACTTGAATTTAATTAAGGAATGGAAAATGTTCTAGTTGTGGTAAACCTATAGCATCTATAGAAAACTTTAAATATTTATCGGTACAACATTTTTATAAGTTTTGGTTTGAAGTTTCACTTAAAAGTGATAAAATGGTGAAGAAAACAAGAATCACTCAAAGATGCCCTGAATGTGGTAGTTTTCACTTAATAGAAGATCCGAATCGTGGTGAAACTATTTGCAAAGATTGTGGTCTTGTTTTGAAAGAAGAGTTGATAGATACAGGTCAAGAATGGCGTGCTTTTGATTCCGAGCAAATGAGCAGAAGGGCTAGAGGTGGTGCTCCTTTAACTTTCACCAAGCACGATAAAGGTATGACGACTGAGATAGGGAAAGGAGTTGGTGAACTTTACAAAGTGCCTGCGAAGAAAAGAGCTCAGTATTACAGGCTGACGAAATGGCACAAGCGTTTGATAAAATCGAAAGACAGGAACCTTTCTTTCGCTTTCAGCGAATTGCAAAGAATAGTTTCTTTCTTGAATTTATCGAAAAGTATTCACGAAAGAATAGCGAGGTATTACGAAGAGGCTGTTAACAAAGGGTTGGTAAGGGGTAGGAGTATAGAATCTGTTATCGCAGCTTTGGCCTACGCAGTTTCTAGAGAATTTGGTTCTCCCAGAACTTTAGATGAAATCTCAGAAGCTTCTGGTGTTGAAAAAAGGGAAATAGGAAGAACTTATCGTTACATAGCGAGAGAGCTCGACTTGAGGATATTGCCAGCCGATCCTATAACTTTCGTCCCAAGATTTTGCTCAATGCTCGGGTTAAGCGATAAAGTTCAAGCTAAAGCTATAGAAATATTGAAAAAAGCGAAGAAGTTTGAAGTGACTTCTGGTAAAGGACCTACAGGCGTAGCAGCAGCTGCGATTTACATAGCTTCTGTTCTAGTTGGTGAAAAAAGAACACAGAGGGAAGTTGCTGACATTGTGGGTGTCACAGAAGTTACGATAAGAAACAGACAAAAAGAGCTTGTGGAGAAGCTTGGAATTGAGGAAGAAGTTGAGAAAAAAGCTAGGGAAGAATAATTACTCGATCTAAAACTTGTTTTTTAACGAATTTTCTCGAAAGAAACTTCAATTTTCTTCTAAAGAATTTTCTTTCCACTAAGTAAAGCAAAGGTGCCACACCCACAAACTTTTTTTCTCTCAGGAAATGTCCTTTAGGAAGCATGTGGATTTTTGCTTGCTAGTTAAAAAAGTTTTTATCTTATCTTTTGTTAAATCCTTTTATGGGATTGTTTGATATCGTTTTAGCATGTTTCAAATGTCCTTATTGTGGGTACGAAGAAAAAGAGCACGGATGGCAAACAAAATCCTTGCAAAAAATTCTCAAAGTTTACAAAGCTGGTGATGTCGTAAAGATCGAAAATTTTGAAAGTAGCTTAATGGTAAAGGAAGGATATTTTGAGATACATACTTTTTGCAAAAATTGTAAGAAATTTGTGAAAGCAAGGATAAGAGTAAAAGATTCTAGGATAAGTGAAAACGTAGAATATGAAAATTTTTAAGATATGAAAGTTAAAGTGTACATTAGTAAAATGCCTAGCAATAAAACGATGAATTCTGCCGAAGATCTTTTCAACTCAACTTCTTTCTTTATTTCCGGTATTAAATCACTAGCTGCTACGTAAATGAAGTTGCCAGCAGCAAAAGGAAGCAATATTTTTAAAACATAATCGGAAGGTATGAAATACCCTACCAAGCCACCAAAAA
>JAWBTN010000006.1:0-18375 GCA_039000415.1 Candidatus Aenigmatarchaeota archaeon
CGTGTAATGGGTTCATCATACCAACTCTAATAAAAAACTTTCCGTCCAACTTAACAACTTCTCTCAAAAGGTCGACCAAGCTTAAACCAATTTCAAAACCATAGCACCCACAATCCAAGCTTGTAAGCCATATCTCTCTACATCCTTCCTTCAAAGATCTTTCAACTTCTTCCAAAACTTGATTCAACGGATAACTGAAGAGCTTTCCCCTGTAAGGTTCATAGCAGTAGCTACAATTCGAAGTGCAACCACGCCCTATTTCAACTATTCCAACCACAGGATTCTTCCTACATCTAGGTAAACCAACTTTAGCCATTTTCACATCTTCTATCAAAACCAATTTCTTTCCTTCCAAAGAAGAACGAACAGCCTCAACTATTTTTACCACGTTATCAGGAGTTACCAAGCTAGCTCTTGGATTAATTTTTTCTATAATTTTAAAATCAGTCTTGGCCATACAACCAGCAACTACTAAAGGTTTTCCTGTTCGCGTGAGCTCTTCGATCTTGTGGATCATCTTGTTGAAAGTTGGTTCTTTGACCACGCAAGTTAAAATAACGTTCACATCAGATTTCGCATGATCTTCAACGATCTCAAAACCAGCTCGCTCTAAAAGGCCTGAAGCTATTTCTAGGTCCGCTAAATTCGAAGAGCATCCGTAAGCTTGTAGAAATACTTTCACTTTTCCCCTAAACACTCTTCTTCTTAAAAATTTTTATCTTTTCCTCCAGCAAAGCATGTATCTTATCTGGATACCTCGCACCTTTCAACAAAATCTCATCTTTAACTCCGAATACCTTCACATCACCGAACTTGAATATCCTTCCTATCGGTGTTTTAAAAAGTTCAACGCTAGTTATTTGATCGTAAGGTACTGTTATCTTTCTCTTGTTCAACAAACCTTCTACTTTAGTTATGGCTGATTCTTCTATCAAGTAATACCTGTAACTCCTCTCCACTTCAGGCTCCATCAACAATATCAATATCAAGGAAGAACAAACAAAAGTTGAAATCTTTTTAGAAGTTTCGCTGAAATCAAGGGAATTGAATGAAATCATGAAGATCAAAAGGAAGAAAGATAAGAGGTAATTGTAGAAGAAAGAAATCCTCGATCTTTTCAATTTAATTTGCTCCATAATTAAAAATGAATTTCAAGAATATATTTAGATGATTTTTTTAAAAGATGAGAAGAAAAAGTTGAGAGAAGAAATCTGGAATAAAATGGAAAGATTGAAGTTTGGGAAGCCACCTTTTCCGCTTAAAGGTAGAATTCCGAATTTCGTTGGTAGTGAAAAAGCTGCTGAAAAAATAAGGGAATTGGAAGAATGGAAAAGGGCAAAGGTGATATTCGCTAATCCCGACTTTGCTCAGCAAAAAGTTAGAGAGCTAGCCCTTCTCGATGGAAAAATATTGATAATGGCATCGCCAAGGCTTAAGTTAGGTTATCTTAAGATAGATCCGAAAAAAGTTAAAGGAATGGAAAAATTTGCATCAACCATAAAAGGTGCTTTGAAGTTTGGAGAAAAGTTGAAAGAATTGATCAAACCTGATTTGATCGTTATCGGATGTGTTGCTGTTGATAAGAATTTCTACAGATTGGGAAAAGGTGGTGGATATGGAGATAGGGAAATAAAAACTTTTAAAGAAAAATTTGGGGATATTCCTGTAGTTACCACGATACATGAATGTCAAATAGTGGACAAAGTTCCTGTTGAAGAAAACGATACAAGAGTTGATGTAGTGATAACACCAGAAAAAATAATCAGGTTTGGATATGGGGATTTGTAAAATTTGTGGTGAAAAATCCATTTACGTATCATCTTACTTAGGGCTGTGTAGGAATTGTATTTTGAAAAACGGGAAAGCAGTTGAAATAGCTTTAAGAGCTCATTCAAATTCGAGAAAAATTTTCGAACTACCCGAAAAAATTCCTAGGACAAAAAATGGTTTGAGTTGTGGAATTTGTGGAAACAATTGTAAAATTGGTTTGGGGGAAAAAGGATTTTGTGGTTTGGTTGAGAATAGAGACGGTAAGCTATTCAGGCTTGCTGGAAGTGGAGAAAAGGGGTTGTGTGAATGGTATTACGATCCTCACGTAACTAACTGTGTCGCCTCTTGGGTTTGTCCTGCTGGTACTGGTTGTGGTTATCCAAGATACGCTAGGAAAAACGGACCTGAGTTTGGCTTTTACAACCTTGCAGTTTTTTATTCAGCTTGCAATTTCAACTGTTTGTTCTGTCAGAACTGGCATTTCAGGGAAAAAGTTTTTTCATCAACTTTAATTTCAGCTGAAGATTTAGCTGGTAAAGTTCATGAAAGAGTTAGTTGTATTTGCTTCTTCGGTGGAGACCCTGGACCTCAAGTTGTACATGCGATAGAAACTGCAAGGATAGCTATGAAAAAATTCAAAAATTTAAGGATTTGTATGGAAACTAACGGAAACTTGAACCCGAATTTACTTAAAGAGTTTGCTGAAATATCTCTTGAATCTGGAGGTATATTGAAATTTGATTTGAAGTGTTGGGATGAAAAGATTTCTTTAGCGCTTTGCGGAGTTTCGAATAAAAAAGTTTTGAAGAACTTCAAGCTCCTCTCAAAATTCCATGAAGAGAGGAAAGAAGTCCCTTTCTTGCATGCCAGCACTTTGCTCGTACCAGGCTACGTGAATGAAGAAGAAGTCAAGAAAATAGCAAGGTTCATCGCAAGAATTGATAAAACGATCCCTTATTCTTTACTCGCTTTTTACCCAACTTTCCTCTTCTCGGATTTGCCTTTCACAGAAAAAGAAATGGCTTTGAAATGTTTAAAAGTGGCTGAAGAAGAAGGTCTGGAAAAAGTAAGGATTGGTAATTTGCATTTGTTGACTTAAAACCTTATCTTCCCAATTTTCGGAAACTCGAGCACTCCAACCTCTTTATCGATCGCTATGGGTATTAGCTCATCCACATCAACATCTTCCCTTAAAACAGGAGAAAGCAGCTCGTTTTTTTCTATAACGTTAACCGCAACACCCGAAGCAAGTGGGGAAAAAGCGGGCATGCATATTATCTTCTTCCCATTTTTCATTTTTCCGTGGAGGAAACAAGGGATTTTTACCCTATCGTAACCTTCTTTCAGCATTATAGCTGGTTGTTCATGTCCTATTACCACTATCTCAACATCTTCCTGAATCTCAACTTTTTTGTGACCATGTGTGAACAAAACTCCATCGATTTTATAGTAAGGATCGAAAACTTTCATATCTATCTTGCTGGCTATGTTCATCAAGTAATTATCATGATTCCCCCTGACAACGATCACATCTTTAACTTTTCTCTTCAAGTATTTCATCAACTCCATAACTTCCCTCCATTCTTGAGAAGAAGCTTCTCCAAACTCGTGCTTCACATCACCATTTATCAAGAATTTCTCCGGCTTAACTATCTTGAAAATACCTTTCAATTCTTTCATTATTTCTTTCAACTGAACTTGTGGAACGAAAATACCTTGCTCACTCAAGTATAACTCTTCACCCAGTTGAAGATCCGAAACAGCTATCAAATCGAAATTTTCGAAATAAAGTGCTGGATAGCTCTTCAATATCTTAATCCCAGGAAAAATCTCCAATTCATCTTTCTTCGACATAAACAACAGCATCCCTGTTTATTATCCTCTTCTTACCTTTCGATTCTATCACTATCCACTGATCCACTTCACTCAAAATCCCTTCGAAAGATACCGATGTGTCACCCATCATCGCTATCAACTTAACTTTCTTCCCTATCAAATCTTTCACTTTCCCACCTTCTCCAAAACTTTTTTATGAAGCTCTAATAATAATTTTTTCCTATCTTCCATCAAAACAACATCGCTTTCACCCAGAGCTATGAGGGAATGTGAGAAAGGACTCGGTACATCACTTTCACCCAAGAATTCGAGCTTTATCTTACCTTCTTCGATTTTCTTCAAAATCTCTTTAGCGTGCTCAACATCCATGAAATCTTGCAATATCTCGCGGTAAGTTTCTTTCAGTACCGGAAAGTCCTCTATTTTTTCACAAACTCTCAAAAGTTTGTCGGCGTTCATTTGTTGTTTGGCAACTCTTATCTCATATCCTTTGTAATTCCTCAACACCATTAAAGATCTAGTCGCACAATGTCTGAACTTTCTCCTCAAGAGTTCTGTCTGCCTCAAAGCTTTCTTCAACGTTTCTTCCAAATCCCTTGCTTTAACCAAATCAACAACTTCTTCAGGGTTAATCTTCTCTTTGATCTTCTTTACGAACAACCATCCTTCCCCTATTTCGTGAGGTATGGAAAGCATGAATCCGTTATCCGTTACTGTGACGGCTATAGACCTCCCCAATTTTTTGGTTAGAGTGTAAGCGAAGGCTCTAGATAGTGCATCGTTAACTCTTCTCCCGTAAAGCGTGTGGAATATTATGTTCTGGTTTCTTCCGTCGAAGTAATTCTCGATCAAAACGTTATCGTGAGAAGGAAAGCTTTTAGCTTTCATTTTTTCCAAGAATTTTTTCTGGTAATAAAAATATTCAGCTATAGCTTTTGCTGCCCATTCGTTTACAGGATAATTCTTCAGCAACCAATTTTCAACTTCTCCCTTACCTTTTTTCTCCAATAATTCGAAAACTTTTTTCCTGAATTTACCGACTTCTAAAGCAAGCTCAAAACTCAAAGGCAATTGTTCGGAAAACCAGCTGGGCACGGTGGGCCTCTTCTCTTTAACTTGCAAAACGAAAGCTTGATCTTGTTTAGCTTTAACGAACTGATAAGTTTTTCCAGCTAGCACGAATATATCGCCTGGAACAAGCCTTTGTAAGAATTCTTCTTCTATAGAGCCTATGTATTTTCCTTCTAAACTCCTGACCTTTATTTTTACTTCATCCGGAATAGTTCCTACGTTCAAAGTATATATCACTCTACCGTATTTCCCCCTTCTACCGAACATCATATCGTTGAAATCTACCCAAATCTTTCCATAAACCTTCTTATCTTCAAGGCTGTGATAAGCTCCTGATAAGTACTCTAGAACTGAAACGAAATCTTTCCAATCTAGATCGCGATAGCAATAAGATCTTCTTACCAGGTTGAAAGCTTCCTTTATCTTCCATTTTTTCTCCAAACTCATTCCCATCAAGTGTTGAGCTAAAACGTCCAAGCAATTGCGAGGAATTTGAATTTTGTCCAAAAAGTACTCGTAAGCCTTTTTGAACATAACTGCAGTTTCAACTAGATCGTCGCGATCCATGCAAATTATCCTCCCAACAGAAGTTTCATGTAGTTTATGACCCGCCCTTCCGATCCTTTGTAATCCTCTGGCTATACTCTTCGGTGAACCAAGCTGAACAACTAGATCTATGTAACCTATATCTATCCCAAGCTCTAGACTCGTTGAAGAGATTATAGCTTTTAACAAGCCGTTTTTCAACTTATCTTCAAGCTCAAGTCTTATTTCCCTCGATACTGAGCTGTGATGGGCTCCTATATCTTCATCGCTATAAATTTCAGGAAACATTTGTTTCAAGTGATGAACAACCCTTTCAGTTCCACTTCTGGTGTTCGTGAAAACTAACGTAGTCTTACGCTTTGAAATCATTTCATTCAAAAGCTTGTACATGCTGTTCGTTATTTCTTCGGCTGAAGCATAAACTATATCTTTCACTGGAGATAAAACTCTTATGTCCATCGGTTTCACAAAGCGCGCATCCACTATCGTACAATCCCTTTCTTTCCCATCTTCATAACCGACTAAAAACCTTGCGACTTCATCCAACGGCTCTAAAGTTGCTCCCAAACCAATCCTAACCAAAGATTTTCCGACGAACTCTTGCAACCTTTCTAAACTTAAGCTTAAATGCACACCACGCTTCGAATTTGCAAGTTCGTGAATTTCATCAACCACAACCCATTTCACATTTTTGAACTTTTCTTTGAATTTTCTTGTGCTCAAAACAATAGCAATGGTTTCAGGAGTTGTAACAAGAATGTGTGGCGGCTTCTTGAGTTGTTTTTGCTTCTCATTTGCTGAAGTGTCCCCCGTTCTAACACCAATCCTAACTTCAGGTAGTTCTATTCCTTGTTGTTTAGCAATTCCTCTTATTTCTTTTAGCGGAACGAGCAAGTTCCTGTGAACGTCGTTGTCCAAAGCTTTGAGTGGGGAAATGTAAATACAATAAACCATATCTTCAAGCTTTCCCTCTTCTGCAAGTCTAAACAGATGATCGAGAATTGCTAGAAAAGAGCTTAAAGTCTTGCCACTCCCAGTTGGTGCTGTTATCAAAGTGTTTTTTCCTTTATGAATCAACTCTACAGCAAATTTCTGATGGATTATCATCTCTTTGAAATTCCTTTTGAACCACTCTCTAACATAAGGCCTAAGCAAAGCCAAAACTTTTTCATCTTGTTTCGGTTTTTTTATGTTAACGTAGCGAATCATGGAAAATCGCATAATATATGTGAATTTTAAAGAATAAGCTTTACGATTTTACTTATAGATAAAGATGAAAAGTTTGGAAGAAATTGCAAAGGAAATAAAGAAATGCAAAAAATGTGGGCTTTGGAAAATTAGGAAGAATGCTGTGCCTGGAGAAGGACCATCAAATGCAAAAGTTGCTTTTCTTGGGCAAAATCCAGGAAGAAATGAAGACTTTCAAGGAAAACCTTTTGTTGGCTTGGCAGGAAAATTTTTAGAAAAACTTTTAGAGTCAATAAAATTGAAGAGGGAAGAAATTTTCATAACAGGAGTGGTGAAATGCCATACTCCAAAAAACAGGAGGCCGAGCAAAACTGAAATCGAAGCTTGCAAGTCTTACACTTTTGAACAGCTTGAAGTCATAAAGCCTAAAATTTTGGTTTTGCTCGGTGATGTTGCAAGAGAAGCTTTTGGTTTTGAAGGAAAAATTTCAGAAATTCATGGCAAAGTTTTGAAGAAAGACGGAAGGATTTACTTCTTCACTTTTCATCCCGCTGCTGCTATGAGGTTTCCAAAAATCAGAAAGCTGATGGAAGAAGATTTTCTTAAACTTAAGAGGTTAATAAAATGAAGCTTTTGAAGAAAAAATTTTTTGAAAGAAGTCCGGAAAAAGTGGCTAAAGAGTTGCTGGGAAAAATTTTGGTAAGAAAGTTGGGGGATAAAATCTTGTCTGGAAGAATTGTTGAAGTTGAAGCTTACTTTGGAGAAAAAGATCCTGCTTCAAGGGCATATTTGGGGAGGCCCAAGCACTGTGTTAAGCTTATGAAAGATGAGCCTGGAAAAATTTTGGTTTACAATGTTCACAACAACTGGTTACTAAATGTGGTTGCTCATGAGAGGGGAAAAACAGGAGCTGTTTTGATAAGAGCTATTGAACCAATAGAAGGAATAGAAGAGATGAAAGGAAATAGAAGAATTGAGGATTTTTTTGATTTGGCTAAAGGACCGGGTAAGCTTTCAAAAGCTTTCGCCATAGATAAAAGTCTTAACGGAATTGATTCCACAACCGAAGAAAGTCCGATAAATTTTTTTGATTTAGGAGAAGAAGATTTTGAAGTTGCTCGCTCGCACAGAATAGGTGTGAAAAAAGATTTGGCTAAACCGTTAAGGTTTTTTATAAAAGGTAGTAAATTTGTATCGAGATGAAATGATAAAAGTAGGATGTTGTGGTTGGGGTTTTTTAAGACCTAGAGATTTTCTCGGGAATAGAGCTAACAAATTCAAATCAGTTTTACAAGCTTATTCTTCCCTTTTTCCTTGTGTTGAAGTCAATTCAACTTTTTACAAGATTCCAAGATTATCTACAACAGAAAAATGGAGGGAGCAAGTTGATGAGATAAACAAAAAATTCGAGTTCAGTGTTAAATGCAATCAACTGATAACCCATCAACTAAAATTTTCAAAAGCTTCTGTCAATTTGTTCGATAGTATGAAAGAAATTTGTAAAGTTTTGGGTGCAAAAATTTTGCTATTTCAGTCACCAGCCAGCTTTAAGCCGAGTGATGAAAACGTGCGAAGGATGGAAGAGTTTTTTGAAAAAATTGAAAGAGAAAAATTGATCTTGGTTTGGGAGCCCCGTGGGGAATGGCATAAGAAGCCGGAATTGATAAAAAAGATTTGTAAGAAGTTTGATCTTGTGGAATGCGTAGATCCTTTCAGGAATGAACCTCTCTATTTTGGAAAAGAAAAAATAGCTTACTTCAGGTTACATGGGTTTGGCTTGAGAAGTATTTACAACTACAACTTCAGCAAGCGTGAACTGGAGCAGTTGAAAGAAAAAGTTTTACGACTGGAAAAAAGTACTGAAGAAATTTGGGTTATGTTCAACAACGTGATGATGTACAAGAACGCTTTGGAATTCTTAGAAATTATAAAATAAAATCAGGAGAAGAGTTAAACCTCTTCCCCTTTCTCGCTTTCAACTTTTTCCCCTATAGCGAACCTGTTCTTCACTTCTTTTATCTTTATCTTGGTTTTTTCCCCTTGTTTTGTTCCTGCCACGAAGACTACAAAATTCTTTATCCTAGCTATTCCGTCTCCCCTTGAACCCATCTCGTTTATTTGCACGTCATACTCTTCACCAACTTTTACCGGCTTCGGGATGTTCATTCCTCCGAATTTTCTAAAACCCTTCTTAAAATACATTCAAACCCTCCTCCATTTTTTTAGTCAAGAAGTAGAGTTATTCTCTACTTTCCCTCCTCCTTTTAATTTTTCTCAAAATAAGTATTTAAGCTTATATTCCAGCCAAAAACTTAATTTTCCCGAACATATTTTCACTTATGAAGTTATTCAAATCTTTCGAGGAGAAGTTTAGGAAAATATTGGGTGATGAATTCGAAGAATTGTTGAAATTTTACGCAGAAGGATCGAAACAGTGCATAAGAACAAACACTTTAAAAATAAGCTCTGAAGAACTGAAGAAAAGGTTGGAAGAGAAAGGTTGGAAACTTGAACCAGTGCCTTGGTATGAAAAAGCTTTTTTCTTACAAGTTGGTGAAAATATTTCCAAAACTTTGGAATATTTCTTGGGTTACTATTTTATCCAAGATGCGTCGAGCTTAGTTCCTCCTTTAGTTTTGAACCCATTACCCGGAGAGAGTGTTTTGGATTTATGTGCTGCGCCAGGATCTAAAACAACTTTCATGGTCGAGTTGATGAAGAACGAAGGGCTTATAGTGGCTGTTGACATAAATCCAAAGAGGTTGAAAGCTCTTTCTTTCAACTTACAAAAAATAGGTGCTATGAACGTTATAGTCCTTGAACATGATGGGAGAAAACCTTTAGACATCGAGTTTGACAAGGTATTGGTAGATGCTCCTTGCAGTGGTAGTGGTACTCTAAAGATATCTTGCTGGGGTGAAAAAATCCTATCCAGACTCTCGAACGTTCAAAAACAATTGTTGAAGTCTGCTTCTCAAATGGTCAAGAAAGATGGATGTATAGTTTATTCAACTTGTTCCATAGATCCTGAAGAAAACGAAGCAGTAGTGGATTTCGCCGTGAAGAAGCTCGGTCTTGAAGTTGAAGAAGTTGAAGTACCTGGATTGAATTACAGGAAAGGTTTAAAGGAATATGGGAAATTTAAATTTTCAAACGAAGTGGAGAAATGTATAAGGTTTTATCCTTTCGACAACAAAACTGAAGGGTTTTTCGTATGCAAGTTAAGAAAATGAATTCAAAAGAAATAGAAGAATTGTTGAAAAAAAATTATGAGTCTGATTTTTCTCTCGAAAATTTCGAATTTTTCTTGAGAAAAGATCAAAAAATTTTCATTTCAAAAAATTTACCCCAAGATATGGTGAAAAAAAGTATGTACTTGTTACACTTTGGAAATTTGAAGAGAAATGGGAAAATTCAGTTGTCCATAGAAGGTTCTCAAATCATCGGGAAAAGTGCTAAGAAGAACGTGGCTGTTCTGGATGAAGAAAACGCTATGAGATTTGCTGAAGGGCTAAGCGTTTCACCAAAAGAGTTGATAAATTGTGAGAAATTTAATTTCGTGCTAGTTAAATTCAAAGAAGATTTCTTAGGTTCCGGTCTTTTGAGAGATAAAGTTGAACCTTACATTTCAAAAGACAGGAAGATATTAACTAGCATGAAGAAAGTTTAACCTTTTTAACTTAAACCATTTAACGTCGATCGTGAACTCTGGAATTCTGTAAACTATTTTCTTAGATATCTCTGCTATCAAAAAGTAACAAAGGAGTATGGAAATTATGAGTAGGAAAAATGGCAAATCTAAAGGTGTGAATTCGAAAAATGTGTTGAAGGGAGAGTAGATTATCCATATCGTTAATGATGCGAATATTATTGAAGTCAGTAAGAGTATTTTGCTCGGCCTGCTCTTGTAAAATCTTTTCCTAGTCCTTATAGCGAAAGTTACTAATATTTCCGATAAAACAGATTCCATGAACCAGCCAGTTCTGAAAGCTGAAACGTTTATACCCAACAAGAAGAGTAGAGAAGCCATAGTCAAGAAATCGAAAATAGAACTTATTAGTCCGAAGATTACGCAAAACTTTGCCACGAAGTTCAAATTCCATTGCCTAGGTCTACTCAGTTCTTCTTCATCAATCCTATCGGTTGATATGGATAGGAGAGGACCGTCACTTATCAAATTCGTTAACAATATTTGGGATGGTAACATTGGCAAGAAATCCAAAAGCGGTGAAACGATAGCTAAGCTCGTCATGTTTCCAAGATTTGCTGAAAGTGTGTTCAATATGTATTTGGTCGTGTTTCCGAAAGTTGTCCTACCCTCAACTATTCCATCCAGAATAACTTTCAAGCTTTTCCTGGTTAAGATGACATCTGAAGCTTCTTTAGCCACGTCTATTCCGTTCTCAACAGAAATTCCAACATCAGCATACTTCATCGCTGGCGCATCGTTCGCACCATCTCCAAGAAAACCAACAACATGTCCGTTTTTCTTCAAAGCTTTGACTATCTTTACTTTTTGATCCGGTGTTAGCCTAACGAACAAATTCACTTCTTCAACAACTTTTTTCAAACCTTCTTCGTCCATAGCTTCTATCTCCAAACCACTCAAAACTCCTTTAACTTCAATCCCAACTTCTCTCATAACTTTCTCTGCTATCAAAGCATTGTCTCCTGTTAAAACTTTTATATCAACACCCAACTTTTTCAAAGATTTCACGGTTTCTTTGATACCAGGCTTTGGGGGATCTGTGAAGCATAAGAAACCTAAAAGTGTCAAATCTTTTTCTTCATCTTTCTTGTAAGAACTCTTTTTCTCCACAAATTTCCTCGCAACTCCTATAACTCTATATCCCTTTTTGAATAACTCTTCCAAAAATTTTTCTACAAAGCTCTTATCTATCTTCACAATCTTCCCGTTCTTCTTCATCTTGCTACAAACTGATATCAAGCTTTCAGGAGCTCCTTTACAAACTAGTAAAAATTTTCTTCCATACTTGATAACGCTACTCATCCTTTTTCTATCGTAATCAAAAGGTATGGTATCTACTACCTCGTAATCAGGCTTCGGTAAGTTCTTAACAAACTCTCCTATAGCCACATCTATCGCATTACCAAAAAGCTTCCCTTTTTTCTCAACAACCGAAAGAGCTACGGAAGATAATAGTACCAATCCTTCATCTTTTTTCCCATCTAAGTTCAAGTAATCTATCAAAGTTATCTTGTTTTGAGTTAAAGTACCGGTTTTATCTATGCAAAGGACATCCATGTTTCCCAGGTCTTCTATCACTGCCAATTTCTTGGTTATAACTCCAACCTTACTCATCCTTATAGCACCTCTTGAAAGTCCTATTGTTATTACAACTGGTAAAGCTTCTGGAACTATGCCGATAGCCAAAGCCAGTGAAAAGAGTAGTGAATCGAAAAGTTTCTTACCAGTTATCGAGTTGATTATGAATATGAATATAACTCCAGCTATCACAACTTGCATCAAGAACCTACTCAATTTCCTCATACTCTTCTGATAATTGCTCAAAGGTTCTTCGGATTTGATGAAACCTACTATTTTTCCAAAAGTACTCTTCATCCCTGTAGCTACAACTATCCCTTTACCCTTGCCGCTTTTAACCAATGTTCCCATGAAAGCCATGTTTTTCATCTCATGTGGCTCAACTTTTTCTTCCATCACCAACTCAGCTTTCTTCAAAACAGGATAAGACTCTCCAGTAACCAAAGATTCGTCTATCTCAAGGTCATCGGCTTCTAATAAGCGAACGTCTGCGGGAACCCTGTCACCTGTCTCGAGTAAAACTATATCTCCAGGGACTATGTACCTTGTATCTATTTCCCTTAGATTTCCCTCCCTCACAACTTTAGTCCAATATCTTATGTACTTGCAAAGTTTCTGCAACGCTTTTTCAGACTTGTATTCCTGGAAAAATCCAACTAGTACGTTAACGAAAAGTATGGCGATTATGATTATCGCTTCATCTATACCTCCCGTGAAACCGGCTATCAAAGCTGCGAAGAAAAGTATTAAGAACAAAGGATCTTTAACTTGGTATAGAAAAATGCTTAGAACGGATTTTTCCATCCTTTTCGGGATATCGTTCAAGCCATGAACAGCTATCCTTTTCCTGGCCTCTGCTTCACTCAAACCTTCTGGAGAAGAGTTCAAAATTTTTATAACTTCTTCTCCAGTCTTACTCCACCACTCCATAATTTTATTTCTGTTGCGTTTTATTAATCAAGTGTTTCGGAAAAAACGTGTAAAATTTCAGATTAAGTTATTAATTTATTTCAAACGAAATAATAAATATGTGGAAATTGCAAATTTCACTCTTGATTTTTTTAACAATCTTCCAACTTTTAAATTCAAGTGTCGAAGCTAGAGATCGTTTTGGCTTTAAAGGAATACCTCCTTTTGAATTCTACCATTTCTTATTCGTTCCGAATTCTGGTAATGCTAATTCAATAAGCGAAATAGATATAACTAACGCCACATCACCTAGAGAAGTTGCAAGACATTACACCGTTCCTAGCGGTTGGAGTGGAAACCCTTCCAGAACTGCTGTAGATAGCGAAGGAAATGCTTGGATAGGTAACAGGGACACGAACTCTTTGATAAAAGTGGGGAATTATGGTGGGGGTACTTGTGTAGATAGAAATGGTAATGGTGTTATAGATACAAACTATGATAGAAATGGTAATGGTGTTATAGATACTGATGAGATGATTTATGACATAAATTCTGACGAATGTATTCTAAAGCAAGTTTATTTGCAAGGGAGCACACTTTATTCTACGGGAAATAATAATGGTGTTAGATGTGTTTGTGTTGATAGGAAAGACAACGTTTACGCTGGTATGTATGGTAGTAAAAAGTTGTATTACGTTAGTAAAAATGGGGATTTGTTAAAAACTATTGATTTGAGTAGCGTAGGGTGTAGACCGTATGGTTGTGTAGTTGATAGGAACGATTTAGTTTGGATTTCATGTGTGAATGAGCATTTATTAGTTAAATATGATCCAAAAAAAGATTCTTTATCCCCATATCCTCAAGGGGTTGAAGTTTACGGTTTAACACCAACTATCGCTGGTGATGGTGTTGTATTCAATGGTTGGACGGATAAACTTGTGAGGAAAGTAAGTTTGAACGGTAACATAATATTCAGCGTATCAGGGCCTAATGAAGGTAGAGGGATAACTGTTGATAAAGAAGATAACATCTACGCTGTTGGAACTGCTGGCAGTGTTTTAAGAAAATATGACAAAAATGGGAATTTCATAACTCAAATCTCCACCTGTACTTCTCCTTATGGTGTTGGTTTAGATATGAGGGGGAATGTTTGGGTTGCTTGTAATGGTTGTATAGATGGGTATGCTCCAAATCTCACCAGAATTTCAAGATTATGTCTTGGTTTCTTGCATTACGTTTATTCAGATTGGACAGGTTCTCAACGTAAGCTAGTTTTAGAATGTAATAATAATGCCATATGCGAAAAAGGTGAAACGCAAGAGAATTGCCCTGAAGATTGTAGAACTGTCGTGAATTTAACTTCACCTGTTTATCCTGGTCAAGATGTAATAGTGAAGGTTTACTTCAACGATTCAAGATTCAATCAAAGTGTAGATGTAAAGGTTGATTTGTTCGTAGGTGGCAAATTCTGGGATACAACTCTTTGCCCTGTTAACGGTAAAAAGTGGGGAGAAGAATTGAATTGCAGGATGGAAATTTGTTACGGTAACGTTGGGGGTAAATCTTTTAGAATAGTTAGGTCTGAAGGTTACGGAAGGATAGAAGCTGTTTGTAAGATTCCATCCTTGAAGGCTGGAAAGTATAATTTAGTAGCTATACCTACACTATATTCCATACCAATTCCGCTAAAACAATCAAGTGTAGAGTTTTCGGTAAAATCTTACATTCATGATTGGTGCGAAAATTATTTTCATGTTTTAAAAAAGATAATAGGTTTGCTTTTCTTCCCCACTTTATCGATTTACAATTAAAATTTCTTTGAATTACTTTTACATGATACTTCCAGTCTTCTGATCTTACCATTACAAAATTTCTCCCTTAAATTCTAATCGCTTTTTCTTTAATATAGCGTCTGAATTTTTTTAGAAGCAACAAGTATGTTAAAGGTTAAAATGATTTTTTGTGTATCCTAATAGAGAACAAAAGATAAACAACCGTAAAGTAATAATTTGTGAAAGGTGGAAAAAGATTAGAAACGATCCTAGTTTATTTTATTCACCAATATTTTGGATTCTTTTCTTTTTTCCAAAATTCGGTGAAATATTTATTTTCAAATAAACAGGTATTAGAAATCAATTTTTGGAATTTTGTTAAATATTCTATCAAATCGAAATTATCTAGAGTGTATTTTGTATCTAAGAATGGGTACCTAGAGCAAATTGCCACTTTACCATCTGGCATAACATAAATATTTTGGATTCCTATTCCACAGAGATATGTCCTTCTAAATATCTCCCGCTCTATTATACAATTTGTAGTAAATATTCTGTCCCTTAATTTCTCTTTTTCAACTCGATCTATAACTCTTCTTGCTTCTTTTACACCTTTTGAAATATCGTTGACATAACAATACTTAGCATATTTTTTATGTTGAGGAATTATCCAATCGAAAGAAAGCCAGACATTGCTGTACACTTTCATAATTTCTATAATTCTATCGATTTGCTTTTTTTCTTTACCTTTGTATATCGGATATTTTAGTAAAACAATTTTTTTTATTTTTTCAGCGTAATCTAAATCCTCTTTTCTCACAACATCCACATTCATTTGAATGTATGTTATTTTATCTATTATCAATCCTAAGAGTTTTTTCGCTCTACTATCCCATAACCTGTTTATCAGAGGATCTACAGCTATGATATATTCTAGATTTTTAAGCAATTTTAGTAACTCTTCTATTTTATAATAATAAAATACATCACCTCCTGTCAGGTTTATTCTGTATGATATTCCAAACTTTTATAATATTTTTCCAAATTCTCAAACAGGTTAATTATTTTATCAAAACTTAAGTCAGTTTTATAATTATTTATGTAGCAAAAAGAACATTTCAGAGGACATTTATAAGTGAGATTCAATTGTACCATAACTTCTTTATTTATCCAAATTTCCTCCGGTGCGTATTCTTATAGAAAAACTTGATTTTTGGCTCAAACTTTATTTTTCTTGAAGTCTCTAATTCTTTAAATATCTTATGAAACTTTGATTTCATGATATCTCAAAACTTCTTCACATTTTTCAACGTTTTCTTCCATTTTCTTTATAGTTTCGATATATGGAGGATACGTGATAATCCCCCACATCCCGAACCTATTTTTCATCAAATCGTTAATTTTATTCTCATGGACTGAGAAATCACCGCATAGCGGATCAAACACATAAAACTTATCTTCATCATAACCAAATATCAAGTTATAATGAAGTATATTTTCAAAATCTTTGGCGAACAAAATCATCGAACCATTCTTTAACAACTCCTTTATTTCTTCAGCTTCCCATTCCTTTTTCTCCATATATCCAACTTTCTTTGCACTGTCGATGAAAAACTCTGCGACATTTAGTATTTTTTCTTCATCAAATCCAATTTTTTTGGCAAAATATTTCATCATCTCTTTTTTCTCCGTATATGTCTTCGAATCAAAAAACATCTTGGTCTCTAAATTTAGCACATCTTTTGCTACCATTACTATAAGGGGGGCTAAATTACCAGGATATCCTTCGTACTGAACTTTACTAAGGAGCTTTTTTTCTAATTTTTTACTCAACTTTAACTTTGGATAGTAAACCTTTGCAGCATTTAATAAGCAAACAACACCACAGCTGTCATAATTCTGAAAATATCTTGGTATAGGATACTTTAACTTTTTGGGATTACAAGCCTTTTTTTCTAAATGATTTAAAAGATCTTTCACCTTTCTTTTGTCGAACATTTTCATCAACTTGTAATAAAATCCTACATCTAACATGCTCACTCCAGAAATATGCCAAAGCTCTTCTATTATATTGTCTAAGATCAAGATTCTGAATGGATGATTTTTGAAAAGTTTATCATCTATCTGGGGATAATTTTTTCTCTCATAACACTTATCTTTCAATTTTATTTTCAAATTTTCAAAAAGAGTTTCGCTACCTAACAAGCTCCAATATAATATTTTTCCCCTTTCATCCCCCATGTTTAGTGCTTCTTCCAGACTGCTTACTTTTTCAATTATATCTGAAAAAAAGGACGCAAAATATGGCACAAAATCAATTACGTAATTCAATTTGTCTTTTAACTTTTCTTCGACATAAGATTTTTCTTTTAACCCAGCGTTATATATGAGTAAGTTTACATACCAATGACGTTTCAATAAATCAGCTAAAATTTTCATTTCTCCAGGATACAACGTTAATTTTGGGTAGCACGAGTATTCATCCAGTATTTCCAAGTTTGAAAAGTATAATTTATAAAGCCTTATAAGTTCTTCATAAATATCATTATAAACCGCTTCTACTTTTTTCGTGTCATCCATGAATTCATCAACAATTAGTTTTTTGTAATCATTTGGAACTCTTACTTTGTCTAACTTCCTTATCGCTCTCTTCTTATCAAGTCCAATGGATTTCAGTATGTCTTCGAGGATTAGAGAAATGTTCGACACGTATAACCACTTTTCTAATTCTTTAAACACCCTACCCATACTTACAAAAATCTATGGACCACAAACTCTTTCTATGTTACTGATATGAACTATTCTCAAGATTTTTCCCATAATTAAATTATCTAAAAAGAAAAAATTTATAGTTTTTAGATATTACTCTTAAATGATTTTTGACCAGCTTTATACAACATACTTAAATACGCTTCAGACCTAGGCTAGCGTGAAAATGCTATGTCCAACGGAAAATCAATCGGTACGTTGGTCAAAGGGTAGAGCGTTTACAAAAAATTAAAACGGAGAATCGACACAGAATAACAGAAATCATCCACAAAACCTTAATAAAATCTAAGCAAAAATACAAGAAAACACACAAAATAACGAAAATTCTAGCAAAAATTCAACAGTTAAAAAATTTTATTCTATAACTCTCAATTTCTAATAATGTACCTTTGGCAACATGCTGCCGTAAGTTTAGTAATTTCTTACGTAGTAGTTGCATATCTTGGTTTAGATATCCAAACTGGTATGTTTTGGATAGTTCTGGGTGTAATTTGCGGCACTTTAATAGACTTGGACCATTTTTTATATTCTGTTATGGTAAGGGGGAAAAGTGCAATGAAAATCATTTTAAGAGAAAAATATATGCCCAGCAAATTATTCGCCGAATTTTATGAAGGAGGGAAATTACATTATCCGTCTCGAAGTAGAACAATTTTTCACGCTATAATCTCGCTTTTGGTATATTCGTTAACTTTAAATCTTTTTCCTCAATATTCTTTAATCGTTGGGATTAATCTATTAGCACACCAAATATGTGATATAGATGTAAGATGGTTTAAATGGAAGGGATATTAAAAGAAGTTTGGAAGTTTCATAAGAGAAGTATAATAGCTTCAACTTTAGTTGTATTATCGGTTATTGGCTTAATCTTTGCTTCTTCTTTACAAGGAAGATTTATTTGGGTTTCACAACAACCATCAATTACAGGATATCAAGTAGCTGTTCCTGAATTTTCTGTTTGGACAATATTATTTTCCTTTATCGTTATAATCTTTTTCTTTGTGATTGTGTACTGGAAATGTAGATGAAAGATTTAAATCTTTTGCGATTTTGTACAATATCATGAAAGTAGGAATAGTTCATGGGGCTGGTATTAATCCAGATGGAAGTTTACAACTTCATACAAAAGCAAGAGTCGACGTAGCAATTAAAGCATACTACAATTCTACAGTAGATAGACTCATAGTTTGTGGAAAAAACGAGGCGGATGTAATTACTTCTTACATA
>JAWBTN010000060.1:0-6488 GCA_039000415.1 Candidatus Aenigmatarchaeota archaeon
CATGTTTGAGGCAGAAGACTCCAGGCTTTACACAGCAAACACTTCAGCCAAAAACTTCACGATAGAAAAAGATGATGTGATGATTCAGCTCGTTGAAGGAAATTATGGTATTGTGTGGAGAAATGGAACTCAAACAATTTCACTTAAAGTTAACCTCACTGATATTGATCAAAACATTCCAGCTGTTTCAGCAAACGTAACATTTTGGATAACAACAGATGGCTCAACATGGGATTCTGGCACTATAACTTTAACAGATGAAAATGGAATAGCAGAATATCCTTTCGATCCCAATTGTGACTATTCAACAGGAATACAAAAGTGGAAAGCTGGCTCGACACCAAACTTTTATTACAAATATGCTAACACTTCAAACTTCACTTTAACCATAAAAAGCTTCATAGCTCTAAACATCAGCTATCCGGACGGAAATGCTTTCCTTGTTGGAACAAAAGTTCCGTTTATAGGACAAGCTTACGATGATTGCTCAGGAATTCCTGGAGCAAGCGTAACATTCAGCGATAATTTTGGAGCATCTTGGTACGAATGTGCTCCTGTTAGCGATCAAGGAAACGGAACTTACAACTGCACTTTTGACACAACCGGTAGACCATTCGGCTGGCACAACATAAGGATGAGGGCGAACAAACAATATTATGGTGATTACCCAACACCAAACGAAACCATAAAAACAAACGCCTACTTTGTTGCTTCTCAGCCAGTGCTAAGCAATCCTTCTCTAGATCATGTTATTGGGGGCTGGGGTGAGCTCTACACGTTTAGCGTTTTGTTAACTGATACTGACAAGAATTACAACAACGTTAGCTTGTGGAAGAGTTTTGATCAAAGCAATTGGACTTTGGTTGATTCTAAGTTTGTTCAGCCCACATACTCCAATTATCCTGTCAGCTTCCAAGTAAGATTTAGCTGTGAAGATTACTTGAACGCAACGAACGGTACAAACTATTGGAAGATAAATACCACTGACATTTATGGTTACTCAGATGAAACTCAAATCTTCAATTTCACTTTAGATGTGGATAACGTTACCGTTTCTATAGGAAGTGATTCCAGCTCAAGCGTGAGGAGGATTGGTGATAACCTGGCTTACTTTAGGTTTATAATTTACGATACAGACAGGGGTGTTTACGTTAATGATGCTAACGGAACTTTCTGGATAACGAGAAATGGAATAAGTTATGATTACAACTTAACATGTGTTTCTCATCTCGGAAATTGTAGTGTAAGTTACAATCCTGACTGTAGTTCTTCTGTTGGAATCCAATACTGGAAAGCTGGAACAACCGACGCTTGCTACCAGAAGCTTAACACAAGCAATTCAAGCTTTATTGTTTATGGTCAGTTGAATATTTCTCTCGTCCAACCGACATACGGTAAAATAATAAATCGCGATAAAAACACAAGCTTGAATGCAAGCGTAACAAATGATTGTAATCAAGAAATAACAGATGCTTCTGTAAGATGGTACAATTCTACTTGGAATTTGATCGCTTCCGGTTACAACACTACATGGCGTGTTCCTGCAACTTACAAGCTCGGCCCAGAAACAATCTATTCCAACGTAACAAGAGAGTACTATGATCCAAATTCAAACAGCACGCTTGTTTATGTTTACGGTTGGAGTGATGTCAGCTACATAGAACCGATAAATTCATCTGTATATTCTGCAGGATCTGTCGTAAACATAAAATGTGGAGTAATAGATGGTAACACTTCGTTACCATTATCAAATTACCTCGTTTACTTCTACAAAAATGGAAACAATTTCGCAAACGTTTCAACAAGCTACGATGGTAACGCTACAGTTGAATGGAATACAATCGGTGAGAGTGCTGGATGGTACAATATAACTTGTGTTATAAAAGACAATTCAACCCAGTATTACAATGCTTCGATTTCACAAAGAGAAACTTGGATAAGGATAACAAGACCTTTGTTGATTGATCGTATAGTTAGACAATATACGAGCATTTACAGGAACGACTCCTTCTCTCCACATAAAACAAACATAAGCGTTCATGTGAAAGATGCGAACATAGGTGATGCTAACAATGCTAACGTTACCTTTTACAATTCTTCTACCTTACTTGCTAGCTGCTTGACGAACTCAACAGGATGGTGCGATCTTATGGACTTCAACCCAGAAGATACAATAGCCCCACAAGCTTACGTGATTTACATAAATGCCACTCGTGCAGGAAATGAAAATTCAGAAACTAACACGACAACCATAATCGTGAAAGGAATACTCAACACTACGATAATTTCTCCTTTGAACAACAGCTATTACTCCAAGTCCCAGTCCATTCCTTTGAGAGCTAATGGAACGAGTGAAAACGGAGAAAGCTTTTTGATCTTAAACCCAACAATAAAATGGTACAATGAGACTGCACAGATAGCAGAAGGTAACGACACTTCTTTGCCACAATCAAGAGTTGCTGAACAATCAACTGGGCCGCATCAATTCATGGCAGTTGCGATCAAACCTTACTTCGATGATGGTAGAGCAAATGTTACTGTTATAATAACAGGCTTGGCAGATGTTGTTTGGATATCACCAACAGGAATAGTTCCTTATCCACAAAGTTTTGAGCCAACTTGCTTGGTTAAAGATCACGAGTCGCAAGCTGGAATAGCCAATTATGTTGTTAACTTCTCTTACAAGTGGGAGCCTTCTACCGAATTCATATTCAACGGTAGCTACGTTACAAATTCTTCAGGTTATGCAAGCTACGCTTTCACACCAACTCAAAAAGGAAACATAACTTTCAACTGCACCATAGGAGATAATGAAACCCAGTACTATTCAGCCAACATAAAAGAAGCTCTAGAGATGCTATGGGTTAAAGATGTAACACCGCCACAAATCTACGATGTTTCAATTCTTCCAAATGCAAGCTTGGAAGCAAACTTGAATTCAACTAACATTACCGCAACGATTTGGGATAATTATCGGATAAACTCAGTTTGGGCCAACATAACTTTACCGAATCAAAGCTTTGTTGTTGTGCCTATGAGCAACATAACCGTGCCAGAAATTGGCTTTGGTTATTACAACGCAACTTATAGAGCAAGCTACTTGCCACCCATAGGTGGAATTTACAGCGTGAGAATTTACGCAAGAGATGAAGCTCCTGAATATAATACAAACTACACGTTTGCAGGCTACTTTGAAGTTTTTGGCAAATCTTATCCAAGCTTGCAGCAATGCGTCAACAACACGGAAGATGGTAATTTAACAGATTGCGATGATGAAATAGAAGCTCCGTTCATCACGCAAACTCAAGGCTTCAGTTTTGAAGTTAAAGTTAACTTCACAAATCTAGGGCCTGCTACTATTTATTCAGTTAATTTAACTCACGAAGATTCTGGTTACATGACTTACAATGAGAGCGAGAAGAAGTGTGGTACGCTCTATGTAAATCAAAGTTGTATTTGGGCTTTCTTGGTAAATGTACTACCGGCTACACCACCACAAACTCTGGAAACTAGGGTGAATGCAACCTGGAGGAATCCTGATTTAACCATAAACTCAACTTTTGGTATAACTTACGTTAACGTCCATTCAAATCCAGTTCTCAACATAATCCAAGAAAAATTGGAAAATGTAACGCCACACGACGAATACAGCTTTGTTGGAATCTTGAATGTTTCTTCTGACGGAAACGATGAAGTTTTGAATGTTCGCTTAGACACTTTCGGCTTGTCTAACTTACCACAAGGCCATAAAAGTTTTGCCACTGATTGTGGATTTGGTAACAATAGCTGCGAGATAACGCTTGTGCCAACCCAGCTTGGAAGCATGCCTGCGGGGACTGAATTGCCTGTTAGCGTTTACGTTAACATTCCTTTCGGAACTTCTCCAGGATTGTACTTGCTAAACATAAGAGCTCAAGGACAAGCTCCTCTTGGTGGAACTTTAACTGATTTGAGTCTGCTTAATGTGAGTGTACCATTGAACACAAGCTGGACAAGAACTCCTGAAACATTTGGAACAATTCTAGCCCCATTGAACACGCAAGGTATAATAGGTTACATAAATGTTTCAAACATCGGTAACGTGAAGATTGGATTTTCTCAATCAGAGCAAGATTGTGGAAGCGAAATAGGTGGAATGTTAGGAGGAACGTTAATTGTTTCAGAAGATCCTTCTTCGGGCTTTGATGTTGATAGAACTTCTTACAGGCTGATAAATGTAACGTATAACGTACCAGCTGGCCAGCCAGTTGGGTTGTATTGTGTTAGAATCGTGATAAAGAATTCAACAGCAACTCCAACCCAGCAATTAGTTAACATGATATTAAACGTCACGGATGTACCTCCAACGATAAGTGATGTTTTGATTCATCCAACTTTATTTGAAGTTGGATTTGAAACTGTGAGAATTCAAGCAAAGATAACTGACAATTTTGATGTAGATAAAGCTTGGATAAATGTCACTCAGCCTGATGATTCGATAGTAATACAATTTATGAACTCTTTCGGCTCAACTTACAACACAACTTATTCCAGTTCAAAATCAGGAATTCATAAGGTAAAGATTTGTGCGAATGATACTCAAGGCTTGATGGCTTGTACCCAAGAATATGAAATAGAGGGATCGGAAACAACTTACTTGGAAATCTTGCCAAACATCATGAAAATAATCGCAAACAACATAACAATCTACTCTGGCCAGAGTTTCCAGATAAACATAACCTTGAATAACACTGGTGGCTCAAGAGCTATGGATGTTAACTTGACCATAGCAACTTCTGAAAATGTGAGCTCTGAACCAAGCTTGCTTTATTATGGCTTAATGTTGAAACATTCTTCCAAGAGCAACACTACAATCATATCAGTAGCTGCAAACACCACTCCAGGCTTTTATCATGCTAACTTAACGGCAAACTGGACAAACTTGAACGGCACGCTCGGCACAAACAATTCAACACTTGAAATAAATGTAACTGAAAACCAGTTCGTTCACGCTTTAGAAGAAAAGCTAGTCATGTTCGTAGAATCAGGTAGTAGCGGTACAAATGACTTTACGATAAAATCAGCTGGAAATGTTAATGCTAGTAACATAACTTTTGTTTGCTATTCTGGTGAAGTTTGTACAAACTTTACAGTATCTTTCAATCCAGAGAACATAAGCTCTTTAGGCATAGGTGAAACCGCCAGCATAAACATCACCATAACTGTTCCGCCAAACTATCCTTCTGGAACTCATTTGGGAACTGTGAGGATAAATTATGATGAAGAATATGCTGAAATTCCTGTAGAGGTTAAAGTGCCCATGAACATATCCTGGGAACAAATGCCTGTTGAGCTGAAAAAGAAAGTTTTTGGTAATGAGTCTGGATTCTTTGGCACAATAACCGTAATCAACACCGGCAACATACCTATTCTTTTGAACATGAGTGTTAATGGAACTATCGCCGATAAGTTGTTGCTCAACGCTACACAATTCACTCTAGGCTATGGAGAAGTAAAGGCTATTGGAATTAACTATGCCTCTCCCGATGTTATTCAAGATTCGAACTTCACAGGCTACATAACAAGCAAGATAATCGGTGATTTAGCCGAGAATGCTTCTGTAAAAGAAAGGTCGAGTTATGCTGAGCTTTATGTTTACAGCTACAAAGTTTCTATAGTAACTCCGAACAAAACTAATCCAATTTTGAACGTCAATCCTGGGGACATCTTACTCACTAGAGTTAACGTAACCTCAAACTCAACTCCTGTCACAACTGGCTTGAGCTTTAATGTTTTAATTTACAATTCTTCGATCTATTTGCCAGCAATTGTGTACTCAACTCAATTCAACAGCTCAGACTCTTTATGGTATGTTAGATTTTATGCTCCTAACTTAAGTTTAGCGAGGATTTACAGCCTTAACGTAACTGCGAACTACACTTTGTTTGAAGGAAGGGTAAGGTCTGCTTTATCAGAAGATTCCGTTGTTTACAATGATGCGATTAGTCCTAGCATAAGTATTTGGACGCCGATAAGGGTAGCCACAAACGCAAGCGTCCCGATAAAGGTGAATGTAACAGAAGCTGGTGGTTTGAAGAATGTTTCGTTCAAAATGAAATATCCAGACAGCTCAGTCGAAGAAATCGATCTACAATTTACCGGTAAGATTAACGACGTTTACACTTATGCCACGAACTTCACAAACACTTCTTCCTTTGGAATTTACAACTTTTCAGCAAGAGCTTGTGATTTGAGCGGGAATTGCGGTGAAGCTTTTAAGACTTTTGAAATTTATCCTGTGGTATTCTTTGTGGGTTATTCCAAAGACGTAGAATCGCAAAGAGAACCTCCACTCCTAGTTAACTTTTTGTTCTACGATGCTAACACAAGCGATTTAAGGTTTAACTTCACTTCAAATGCTTCAACAGGCTACTACAACGAAACGATCGATGTTAAATCTTACGATTTAACGATTTCTACTGTAGAAGAAGGTTTTAAGAATTACGTTA
>JAWBTN010000061.1:0-6341 GCA_039000415.1 Candidatus Aenigmatarchaeota archaeon
AAACTCAAATCCTTTAGAGTTTATTTTAATAGAATCAAAAATTTTTCTCCTATAAGCCTTAAAAGCATTTGAAAAATCTTCTAGACCTAAACCAAAAATAAAAGAAAAGAACTTGTTGTATATTCTATGAGCGATTAGTTTAAGCATAGGATAGTCTATTGCTTTTCCACCTTTAATAAACCTAGATCCACAAACAACATCATATCCTTCTTCAATTTTCCTAACAAGTTTAATTATGTCATTTGGATTATCAGATAAATCCCCCATAAAAGGAATTAATACCTCTCCTTTAGCGTGTTTAAACCCGAACTTTAAAACAGAACCCAAGCCGGTCGGTCCTTTTTTTCCACATATTTTATGAATAGGTTTGATTATCTTCTCCTTTTTTGCAATTTTTTTCATTATAGTAAAAGTGTTATCATTGCTATTATCATCCACGGCTATTACTTCATAATCTAATTTGTATTTATTCAAAGTCTTTATAACAGAAATTAAAGTCTTACCTATCGTTTTTTCTTCATTGTGTGCTGGAATAATAATCGATATTTTCATTAATTGTTAATTATCTTTAAATAAATAGTGTTTTGTTCCCATCAACCCAGCTAATCAACTTATTCACACCATCTCTTGGTTTAATCGACGGTTTCCACCTAATTAATTTTTCAGCTTTTCTTATATCGCTTATGTAAACCTTCTGATCAGCTGGTCTCCAATTAGAAAATGAAAGCTTAATTTTTTTGTTCAAGGTATCTTCTAATAACTTGATTAATTCTAGCAGTGATATAGTATTTCCTGGTCCACCACCTACGTTAAATACCTCTCCCCTAAATTTTTCAATTTTCTTCATTAACATCTCTACAAGTTTAACAAGATCATCGATGTATAAAATATCTCTTACTTGTTTTCCATTACCATAGATTGTTATTAATTTATCAAAAATCGATGAAATAGTAAAGTGTGTGATCCATCCTTGATCCTCATTTCCAAATTGCCTCGGTCCATAAATACAACTACACCTCAACACTACAGAAGGTAAGTCGTATGTCAATCCATACTCCCTCACATACAATTCAGCAGCATACTTGGAAACACCATACGGAGTATGGTTGTTTGTGTCAGTTGGAAAGTTTTCTGATATTCCAAATTTATATTTTTCATCAGCAAACTCATATCTTGTTTGTTTTTCAATTAAAGGTATTTTATTAACGTTATCCCCATAGACTTTGTTTGTTGAAAAATAAATAATTGCTGGTCTTTTATCAGATTGTCTGGCCGCTTCGAGAATGTTTAAAGTTCCTAAAACATTGATTTCAAAATCCTCTCTTGGATTTTTAAAACTACTCGTAACTGCTACTTGGGCTGCTGTATGAATAATAATATCAACATCGATTACTTTTTCTTGAAGAATTTTAAAATTTCTAACATCTCCATTAACAAAATTTATTTCATCACCACACGACTTCTTTAACCATTCTAAATTGTGTTTTGTATTATTCCTCGATAAATTATCATAGATAACAATCTCATAACCTTTAGAAAAAAGATACTTTGCTAAATTAGAGCCTTAAAACCCGCTCCACCTGTAATTAACAATTTCATCTTTTCACCAAATTAAAATTTGTTTAGATAAAAATAATTCTATTCACTTACCAAAATACTTTTTTCTTTCTTTTTCAGCTTCTACGAACTTATCTATTGCCTCCTCTTCCTTACTCCATTCAACAAGTTTTTCCAAACCATCTTTCAAATCTATACTTGGCTTCCATCCAAGTGTTTTTTCTATTTTACTTATATCAGCAAAATCGTGTCTATTATCACCGAATCTAAATTCTTCAGTAATTTGGGGTTCAAGTCTAGAATCGTAAAGCTCAATCAATATTTCAGCAATTTTCAACACGCTTGTTGGTTTACCTGTTCCTACGTTGAACACATCAACTAAAAATTTTTCTTCTTCCAAAGCCATCAAATTTGCTTTCGCTATATCCGTCACATAAATAAAATCCCTGAGTTGATTTCCATCTTCATAAATTATCGGTGGGTTTTTGTTTTTAATTCTAGACATAAAAATAGCAGCAACTCCTGTATAAGGATTATTTAGACTTTGCCTTGGTCCATAAACGTTGAAATACCTTAAAGCTATCGTTGGTATTTGAAAAACATTTCCAAACATCAGAGCCAATCTTTCTGTATCGAATTTCGATAAAGCATAAACTGAAAGATTTTGTGGTGGTTTTTCTTCTGTTATTCCAACTGGCTTAACATATTCACCACAAATTGGACAATGTACTTCCCAATCTTTATTTTCAAGTTGTTCTTTTGGTCTTAAACTAGGGTAAACTATTCCATCTGTTTTACACTCATAAGCTCCTTCACCATAAATACTCTTCGAACTCGCAACTATTATCTTCTTGATGTTTTTTCTCATGTTTTCACTTTTCAACAATGTCTCGTAAAGCCTAGCTGTACCCAAAGTGTTAACTTTAATGAATCTTATTGGTTGATACATACTTTGTCCAACACTTACTAAAGCTGCTAAGTGGATAATAGCATCAACTCCTTTTAAACACTTCTTCCATGTGCCTGATTTTGTGATATCACCGTTCACAAATTCAGCTTTTTGATTTATGTAAGAAGGTTTTTTATTTCCATGAACTTGTGGTTCTAAATTGTCTATAATCTTGACATCATAACCTCTTTCTATCAATAAATCTACAGTATAGCTTCCTATGAAACCTGCTCCACCTGTGACTAAGATCTTCATACTATCTCCATAAACCAATCTATAGTTCTTTTCAAACCTTCTTCCAAACCAATTTTTGGTTCATATCCAAGAAGTCTTCTCGCTTTACTTATGTCTGGGCATCTTCTCTTCGGATCATCTTGCGGTAAAGGAAGAAAAATTATTTCTGAATCAGATTTTGTGATTTCTTTTACTTTGTAAGCTAAATCAATTATCCTTATTTCTTCGTTATTTCCTATGTTGAAGACTTCTCCATCTAAATTCTCTTCTAAACATAATCTCATAATACCATTTATAGTATCACTAACATAACAAAAACTTCTTGTTTGTGTTCCATCACCATAAACCGTTAAAGGTTCTCTTTTTAAAGATTGTTTTATGAATTTCACAATAACTCTTCCGTAAATTGTATTCTCAACATCTAGCCTAGGACCATAAGTGTTGAATATCCTAGCTATTCTAATCGGTAATCCAAATTTTTTGAAATAGGAATAACAATAAGCTTCTCCTGCCCTTTTTCCTTCATCGTACATACATCTTGGCCCGAAAGGATTTACGTAGCCATAATAAGTTTCTGGTGTAGGTATTTCGTTTGAATCACCATAAACTTCACTGGTACTTGCGAAAACGAATGCTTCAACTTTATTTTTTCTTGCTAATTCTAACATGTTCTTCGTTCCAATTATGTTTGAATCTAAAGTTTCAACCGGATTTTGTTGATAAATTTGTGGTGAAGCTATGCTAGCCATGTGGATTATGTAATCTATTTTCTCATCATAATTAAAATCACATACATCATTCTTAACTAATTTAATCTTATGTTTTTCCAGAAGATGTTTTATGTTTTTTTCTGAACCTGTTACAAAATTATCTAAACAAATAACATTTCCTCCCAATTCACTCAAAACATCACAAGTCCAACTTCCCAAAAAACCTGCTCCACCTGTGACTAAAAAATTTTTTCCTTCAATTTTTTCTTTATATTTACTTAATTCTATGACCAATTTTTCAACGTCTCTTTCTATTATCTTACTCATTCTGAACACTTAAACTTTAAGGGTAGGTGGAATTATTCCTTTCCCAGAATAAATTCTCTTGTTTGCTTCTTCTAGAGAATAGATGTCACCAATATCCATCCAAAAATTACATGGATATAAATATCCTGCAAGTTCTTTTGTTTCTGCCAAGACTTCAAAAAGTGTGTGTTCCAGTCTGCTCTTCTTCGCTGGTAGAAATCTATCCAAGTTATGGTAAATTTCTTTACCAATTACAGAATAACCAGCGTTTACCATAACTTTATCTGATTTTGGAATTTTTTCTTTCGGTGGTTTTTCTATAAAACTTGTTATTCTATAAAGAGTTTCTGACTCTTTCTTACCTTCCGCTACACCAAATTTATACGCTTCATCAACAGGTACTTCAAAAAGACTTATCGTGACCCATGTTCTCAACTTGTTTCTCCCTTCTTCATGTGTTTCTATCAGTTTTTTTATATCGATATCAGAAATCACATCTCCATATAGAACCAAGAAATCTTCTGTTTTATCTAAAATTCCTCTATTATCTTGACTTCTCAAAACTAAGCTCAAGTCTCCCCCTGTTTCCCATCCTAAACCATACTCTACTGAAACATTTATATCATTCGCAAAATATTCTCCTCTGTGTTTAAGGTAATTTTTAAGAGCTCCTTCATGGACATCTCCAGCTCTGATTATCACATATACTTCATCAATTTGACCAGATTTTGATAGCGTGTCTAATATCCATTCGATAATTGGTCTGGCTCCAACTTGAACCATTAGTTTAGGTGTTCCATAAGAAATTGGTCTAAGCCTTGTTGCTTCTCCTGCTGCAAGCACATACGCTTTCATTCTCTTACACCATACTTCTTCGCCATGTAATTGTTCACATCCAACACAGCTTTCAAAATTTCTGGAACGTCTCCAACTTCTTCATCACAAAATGCTAAAAATGCTTCCAAATCTTTTGGCAAACATTTGCCACCAAAAGCTTTTCCATGAATTGTTCCATAAGATCCTATCCTTTTATCAAGACCTACTATCCTTGCTGTTTTGTGTGGATCTATACCCAATTTTAAAGCATGCTCAAATAGATCGTTGAAAAAAGAGATTTTAGTAGCTAAACATGTATTTGCTACCAATTTTATCCAAGCCGCTTCTCTCAAACTTACTCTCTCTATTGGAGCATTATTACCAGAATGTTCGTTAACTTTTTTATACAACTTTTCAAGGATCTCTCCACTTCTTGAATTTTTTTCTTCTTCTCCAATAACATATCTGTCTTCATTAAAAAAACTTTTTTTGAATTTATTTTCAGTTGTCCATGTTTCTGATATTTCTGTTAAAAACTCTGGATTTACACAAACCCCAACTCTATTTTTGATTTTTCTTTCTTCTAAGGCTGGAATTATAACTTTTTCAGCTGTATCTGGTAATACAGTACTCTTCACAGCGATCGTATGATATTCTCCATTTTTTTCTTTCAGAACATCTGCTATATTTTTTGTGGCTTCCTCTACATATTTTAAGTTCATTTTCCTGTAACCATGTAATGTTCTTTCTTCAGAAAGAGGTGTTGGAACACATATAAAAGAAACGTTTGAGTTTAATATAGCTATGTTTAAATCTGTTGTAGCGAAATATCCCAACTCTCTCAATTTTTCAATCTTTTTTTCATCAATATCGTAAAAAATTACTTCATAACCTAACTCAGAAAAGCCTCTTCCCACTGCTGTACCAACTACTCCACTACCGATAATACTTATTTTATATTCGGGCATCAAAGAAAGTTTTATATTATAATTTTAAATCTTTTACTATTTTCAAAACTTTTCAAAAAATTTTTAAAAATATCTGTCCCGTATACTTGAAACATTGTTATCGCACCGATAGAATTTTCACAAAAATGGACAAGAGCTCTATAAATCAAAACTGCAGAAGTAGCTTTTGGTAAAGGTGTTCCGATAAACGACAAAAACAAGATTAATATCGCTTCTATTGAACCTAAACCACCTGGTATAAAAGTTAAGCTTCCCAAGAGTATAGAAATCAAAGGTAAAGCGAATAAAGTTAAAGGCAATTCTATTCCAACGGCCTTAGCTGAAAATAAAAATATTAGGCATTCAGTGATCCAAATCAAAAATGTGAAAAAAAGAATTAGTAAAAGGAATTTTGAGCGTTTGAGTTGATTAAAACCTGTGGAAAAATTTCTTACCATGTATTTCAACTCCTTGCTGAAATTTTTAATAAAAGGTAATTTTGTCGATATTTTCAAAAGGATGAACATGATTTTTTTGTTGTTGAGAGTTAGTAAAACAAAAATTGAAATCAAGAAGAAAATTAGCATCCCTATGAAAGCTAATGTAGTGATGTAGGATGGAATGAGTTCCGTTATTGTTTGAATAGTAACAAGAGAAAATAAGATGTAAACGAAAACATCTAAAACTCTTTCAGTTAAAACTAAAGGAATTGTTTTTGAAAAAGATGTGCCAAACTTCAATTTTAAAAAATATCCTCTCAAAAATTCAAGTGCTTTCATCGGAACTAAATTGCCTAAAAACAAGGCAGAATAGAAACTGTAA
>JAWBTN010000062.1:0-6302 GCA_039000415.1 Candidatus Aenigmatarchaeota archaeon
CGGTGAAGCAACATTTTGTTGTATGATTGAAAATTCACCCGAGAATATAAAAGAAAAAAGTTTGAGAGAAATATGGTTTGGTAAGTACTTTGATCAACAAAGGAGAAATTTCATAAACAAAGTTGTGAGAGAGGAATGTAAATTTTGTGTTTTCACCCAATTCGTGAAGAATAGGGAAATAAGGAGGAAACTTTCATCTAACTTTTCTTGAATTCATGTCCACACTTAGGACATTTAATGAAATCACACTGTATAACTGAGGGACATGAGCCACAGGCAAAAGTTCTTGCATAGCTTATTTCAAATTCTTCTTCACAATGTGGACATTTGACAAATCTCTTCATTTTATTACACATTATGAAGTAAGATTTTAATATTTTTATCAAAGTAGTTTTTTAAAGCTCTTCTTATTTCTTCCATTTTTGGCATATTCCAAGGATTGCATTTTGAACAGTCGTTTTTTAATTCATTCTTCAAAAACATTTTCCTGATATGATTGAAATAACTACCAAACCAAATTTCCTTCAAACTCTTCTCTCTCACATTTTCTCCCTCATCTTTCAAAATAAAACATGGCAAAGCTTTTCCGTTCGAAAATATAGAAATGTTGTACCACGGATAATAACAAGCTATTGAATCAAAACTTTTTCTAACTTTTCCTATTTCCTTAACCATAGCCTCATTCATAACATTAGCTTTTCGAATAAATGAAAAATTTAAAAAATCTTGAATGTTCGTTGTTATGTGAAACTTCTTTGCAATTTCTTCACTTTTTTCCAAAATTTTCTTTGCAATTTCTTCTTCTTCATCTTTCAACTTAAGCTTCTCGATTTCAGGTTTCCATATGTTCAAAGCGTTTAGTGAGATTCCATCAACCTTGAGCTTAAAAGCCAATTCGATTAATTTTGGTATGTGGGTGTAATTCTTGTTCGTTATCACGGAATGGAAAAATAAACTTGGTTTCCCTATCTTTAATCTTTTCTTCCATTTTATCAAATTTTTGACACCTTTGATTATTTCATCGAAACATTTCTTTCCCCTCAAGAAATTTTGGGTTTTGGGATACGGCGAATCAAGGCTTATGTAAATCTTATCCCATTCCATTTCAACTATTTCCTTCGCAACATTTACTTGAAAGAATGTGCCATTTGTGATCAACTCACCATACATCCCAAAATCTTTTATTTTCTTCATCACAGCGATCGTATCTTTGAAAAAAAGTGGCTCACCACCCCCACAGACATGCCATTCTTTCACTCCCAATTCAGTTCCTTCTTCTATTAATTTAAACCATTCCTCTTTCTTTAACTCTTTTTTTCTATCCAATTCTTTAACAAGAGCCCTGGTAGGACAAAAAATACATTTCAAATTACAATAATTAGTTGGATGGATTTGGATTTGTGTTGGGTATCCTTTTCTGTTTTTCCCCCAGCTGATCAAACTCTTGATTGTTTCTTCCATTTAACTTCCCAGGAATTCTATCAATTCTTTCCTAAATCTCTTCTTCTGTGTGAAATCACTCGGGACACATTTATGACAATGTGGAAAAAGTTGCTTTTTCAACATTCTTTCCCTAACTTTTTTGAAATAGCTTCCGAACCAAATTTCTTTTAAATCTTTCTCTTTCACGTTTTCCCCCTCTTCTATAAAACCACAGTGGCCTGTTAGACCATTAAATCTTATGGCAATTCTTTCCCATGGTTTAAAACAAGGTGATGAGATTAAGCCATTCGGTAAATCTTTAACTTCAGTTAACAGCAATTTTTCCATTTCACCAGTACTTTTCACGATTTCTTCTTCCAAATTTTTATCTTGAGTTGAAAAATTATTGTCTATTCCAAGGCTTTCTGCCAAACTTTTCGCTTTTTCAATTACTCTTGAAAGAATTTTTAACTCTCTTTCATTAGGTTTTAACTTCCGTCCCATTTCTGTGTAAACCATTATAGGTTCGGTGAAAATGTAATCCGCTTTCAAGTATCTGGCTAATTCCACAATTTTTGGTAATTCTCGAAAATTGAGTTTATTCACACAAACGTTTATGTTGAGCATTGGTCTCTCGGTTTTCATCTTTCTTTTCCACTTATTCAAGAGCAAAATGTTTTTGACAGTTTTCCTAAAACTACCTTTAACTCCGGTTAATCTATCATGAATTTTCGAAGTTGAAGAATGTACACTGAAATGAATCCTATCCCAACCTAGTTCAACCAACTCCTTGAGTTTTTTCTCTTTCCAAAGAACACCGTTAGTGGTTAATATCCCGTAAATACCAAGTTCTTTCACTTTTTTCACTATAGGAAAGAAGAGTTGTGGTAGGGCAGGGGGTTCATTTATACCTTCTATGTTAAAGATCAAAATCTTGAGTTTTGCTGCTTCTTCTATTATTTCCAACCATCTTTCCAAAGAAATCATATCTTTTTCAGTTTCTTTGTTGAGTTTATGATGTTCAAAATATCTTGCGCAAAAAAGGCACTTCAAATTACATTTTTTGTGTAATTCAGCATCTATTTGAATCGGATAATCTTTTTTTCCTTTACACCATTCGGCTAATCTTTTTATTCTTTCTTCGTTTATTTTCTCTTCTCTTTCAAAATTCAACATCTTATTTAATTTTCATACATTTCCATAAAAACTTTTTAATCTTACCACCAATCCAAGTTTCAGCCACCCATCTAGCCAACCTATAACTTATTGATTTATGGATTTCGTCCAATTCCCTTTTATATTCATCTCTCTCTTTCTCTCTTGCTATCACTTGAAGTCTCAACATCTCGTTCTCTTCTTTTACTTTGGTTAAAAGCTCGTCCAAAGCCTTAACCATACTAGCTTTATCTTTAGCCTTTTTAACTTTTCTTATCAAATTTTTTAAATCATTCAAGTTCATCACTCCAGCAATCTTCTTAAACCTTCCCTAATCTTTCTGTTGTTGAAAACTTCCCAAACACAACATTTCTTACAATTTTCGGGAAGTTTTCTTTTTAAAATTATTCTTCTAAATTTATTAAAATATTCCCCATACCATAATTCTTTTAAAGAATGATTTTTTACACTAATTTTTGTGTTCCAAACCCATGGGCTAAAGCAAGGTGCTATGTTACCATTTGGAAGTATCGTGGCATGAATCCATGGAGCATAACAAGGTAAATATTCAAAATTCTTTATAGGATTTTTTGAGTATGGATATTCCTTCTTTATCATTTTTTCCATTTCTTCCATCATAACTTCATCCATACTTTCCGTTTTGATTATATATTTTTCATTCAAAAATTCGTGATAATTACTCCTAATCCCAAATTTTTCGAGCAAATTTATCGATTTTTTGAGGATAGGTTTGAATTCTTTAATCTGGGCTTCATTCAATTTCATATCTCTCATAGATTCGTCGAAAACGGTTAAAGGAAGTAAAGTCATTTCATCTATACCTATTTTATGACCAAGCTTCACAAGAGCAGGGAGCTTTTTATAATTCTGTCTTGAAAGAACTGATTGAAGGATTAAAATTGGTTTATCACTCTTAAATTTTCTCTTCATCTTAGAGAATGTCTTTATGTTTTTTATTGTTGTTTTAAACGCCCCTTTTGTTTGTCTGAGGTAATCATGGAGTTCTGGTTCTGGGCCATCTACACTGAATTTTATTCTATCCCAACCTATTTTAACAAGGAGTTCTATCAACCCCTTTTCGAACAATGTGCCGTTAGTTACAAGATCCCCTATCATCCCATATTTTTTCATTTTCTTAAAAAGTTCTATCGTTACGCTTCTCATCAAAGGTTCACCACCTCCAACGAATGCTATTTCTTTCACTCCTATCTCAGCAGCTTCATCCACAAGCTTCAAAAGTCTTTCATCTTCCATCTCTTCTTCATATTTCTTCTTAATCTCTTCTTCGCTCCACCCCCTTCTCCAACAACTCAAGCAATTAAGATTACACTTATCAGTTGGTACGAGCTCTAAAGTTACAGGAGGGGCTTTTTTCCCCTTCGCCCATTTCGCCAAATTTTCTACTCTAGTTTCAAAGAGCACCATATATCTTACAAGCCTCCTTAAAAGCTTCAGGTTCAAGCATTTTTATTATTTCCAACCTCATCATCCTTCTCTGACTCACATGGCTTGCATTGCATTGAGAGCAAAAATTTGGGATTTTTCCAGAAAGTAAACATTTTCTCAACCAATTGAAATATTCTCCAAACCAAACTTCTTTCAAAGTTTTGTTTCTAATTTCATCACCTCCTGTGACTGGAACATCACATGAAGTTACTCTTCCATCACACTTCACAGTCATGTGAAACCACGGTTTGTAACAAGGCACTACAAGAAAATTTTTGAGGAATCTATTCAATTTCAATTTTTTAACTTTTTCCACATCTTTTTCAACTACCTCATCCATCTTACTGCTCTTCTCTATTAACTCTTGATTTAAATTGTTTTGAAGCCCGCTGAAATTGTTTCCGATTTCGAATTTTCCAGCTAGCTCTCTAGCTTTTTTAAGAAAAGGAGGAAATTTCTCCAAATCTTCTTTCTTCATCTTCAATTTTTCTCCAAATTTTGAGTAAACTATGAGAGGATCCACGAACAAAAATTCCACACCAAGATTTTTCGCAAGATTAACCATATCAGGCAAAAATTTATAGTTTTTTCTTGAAAGTACCATGTTTATGTTTAGCATCGGTTTGCCGGTATTGTACTTCTTTTTGAACTCATTGAACTTTTCAATAGTTTTTATAACTTTCTTAAAACTCCCGGGAATACCTCTAAGATAATCATGAATTCTTGGGTTAGGACCGTCAATGCTGAAATGAACCCTATCCCACCCCATTTTAACAGTTTTTTCTATCAATTCTTTTTTCCACAAAGTTCCGTTTGTTGTTATTATCCCCAACATTTCAAATTTCTTGATTTCCTTCATGACAGGAATTGTAACTTCTGGCAAAAACATAGGTTCACCACCACCTGCCAAATGCCATTCTTTTACCCCCAATTCAGCAGCTTCTTCTATTATCTCTATCCACTTCTCTAATGGCATCTCAATCTGCTTGGAAATTTCATTCAACTTTTCATAATCGGGTGAAGCCCTTCTAGAACAAGATAAACACCTGGAATTACATCTCCTGTGCAATTCTATATCAATTTTAAAGGGAGGTTGTTTCTTACCTTTAAACCAATTTAGTATCCTTTTATAATTTTCAACTTCATGTTCATCCATACAATTTCCCCTTTATCCACTCAAAAGGCTTCAACCTCTTCACCAATTCATTCCTCAACTCCTTCATGTATACAACCAACCCACTCGCACAATCTTTACAATAATTTGGTAAATTCCCGTTAATGAATCGATTCCTCATATTTTGAAAGTATTCTCCGAGCCAAATATCTTTTAAACTTTTGTCTAGAATATTTTCGCAACCAGTTTCATCGTTACAGATTCTGCAAGCTGTGACCCTTCCACTCACCCTAATTTCCATGTTAAGCCATGGTGAAAAACAAGGAGAACTTAGGAGATTTTTTCCAGGAGAAATTCCTTCTTTAAGAACTTTCCTCATATCTTCTTTATTTACCAATTTCTCTTCCCTTAGATTTGCAATATTAGTATAAATTCCAAGTTCCTTCGCTTTCCTAATAGCTTTTTCTATTTGAAATTTCAGTTCTTTTCTTTGTTTATGATTAAGTTTCAATTTCTCACCTTCTTCCGACCAAATCATGAGTGGTTCAAAATTTACCCCTTCACACCCTAATTTATGACCTAATTCTATCATTTCTTCCAATTTATCGTAATTTTTATTCGTGAGAACGGAATGGATTGAATACTTTGGCTTTTCTTTTTTAAGTTTCTCTTTCCACTCTTTGAAGTATCTTATGTTTTTCACTTCTCTTTCAAAAGATCCTTCAACTTGTGTTAAAAAATCATGGGTGTTGTGGTCAGGCCCTTCTAAAGAAAATAATATCCTATCCCAACCGATTTCAACAAGTTTTTTTATCATTGATTTCGTGAATAGTGTACCATTGGTGGTTATTGATCCGTACATGCCATACTTCTTTATCATCACCATCATCTTGAAAACAGTTCTTGGTTTAGTCATAGGCTCCCAACCACCAGCAATCTCCCATTCTTTTACCCCTAATTCAGCAGCTTCTTCCACGATCTCCAAAAGCCTTTTGTTACTCAATTTTCTTTGATATTGACAATTTTCTAATCTTTCTTTTGACCTAGTCCAACAGAAGATGCACTTTAAGTTACAAGAAGATGTTGGCTCTAAATCGCTATGGAGAGGTGGAGCTATCTTACCTTTACTCCATAAGATAAGTCT
>JAWBTN010000063.1:0-6290 GCA_039000415.1 Candidatus Aenigmatarchaeota archaeon
CTTGAATTTTTCTGTAACTTTTTCCTCACCATTCCTTTCAGTTTATCTCGTAACAAACAAGGGAGGAAGTATAATAAACGTAGCTATAATATCTGTAATCTCAGCGATAACTTTCATAATATTCTCCAGACCATGGGGAAGGACTTTGGATAAAATTGGGCCAAAAATCGTTTTTTACGTATGCATAATACCAATCTCTTTCCTTCCATCGATTTACGTGATTTCGCCGAAGATAGAGTGGATATATGTTTATGAAGTTGTAGCATCTTTAGGATGGACAGGCTTCAACATAGCAACTTTTACCTATTTGACGCATGCAGTGCCTAGGGAAAAACTTGATTCGTCGATAGGCTTTTACAACTTGATAGTTGGTCTTGGATCTTCTGTTGGGCCCGTGGTAGGAGGAATAGTCTCTGAAAAAATAGGATTGGGTGCAGTTCTTCTGATTTCCACGTTTCTCAGAATTCTGAGTTTAATATTCATAAATAAGTTGGAAGAAGAAGAGATGAAGTTTAAGTACAGGGGAGATTTTGATACTCGCGGCTTCATGTACAGAATTGAAAATTTGGTGAGTACTTACTCCATATTGATAAGGGAAACTTTAGGAGAAGGGTTGAAAGTTTTGGAATTTACGAACTCGCTTACCTCTTCTTTCCGAAAAGTCCCCAAACAACAAGCACAAAAATCAAGTAAGAGAAACCTGAAAGTAGGGAGATAACGTTAAGCTTGAATTCTATAGCTTCTCTTCCGGGAAATATGATGGAATAAATGCTTATCCCTATCAAACTCAAACCTATGAATGCTAGTATGAACAAGAAAGGCTTTATACTCTTGAACTTCATATTATTATTTTGTTGCCACAAAGATTAATTTTTTTAATTGATAAGATATAAAGATGAAAGAAGTGTTAACCTTAATAGGGTTGATGTTTTCCAACCCAATTTTTCCAGATTTTGGTATACAGTTTTTGGTTTCACTAGCAATAGGCATGATGCTCCCAGAGGTCATCATCAGCCCTATAGATAGGCTTGTTAGGAAAATTCCAGGTGTTGATAAGTTCGTTAAACGTTTAGGTAAGAACAAGAGGTTAAGGACGATAATACCAAGAATACTAGCTGGTTACTTCTTCACTTATTTGATAGGGTTTTCTTTCCTTTTGTTAGCTAGATTTATGTAAGAGGTGGAAAATGATAGACGTACACTGTCATCTTGAGCAACCAGATTACGATCAAGATAGGGAAGAAGTTATAGAGAAATGCAGAAAAGAAATGAAAGCTGTTATAACTTCTTGCGTCCATCCAGCAGATTTCGAGCTAACTATGCGACTCGTTGAGAAATATAAGAACTTTTTATTTACAACTGTCGGAATTCATCCGGAGTACGTGAAGGAAATCGGTGAAGCAGAAAGGATGGAATTCTTGGACATAGTGAGGAAAAATAGGGAAAAAATAGTTGGGATAGGGGAAGTTGGTTTAGATTTCTTGGTAGAAGAAGAGTGGAGGGGAAAACAAAAAGAGATGTTCAAAGATTTTATCCATATCGCGGAAGAGCTGGACAAGCCTTTGGTTGTTCATGCAAGGAAAGCTTTTGCTGAAGCTATCCAAATCCTAGAGGAAGAAAAAGTGAGAAAAGTTTTAATGCACTTTTTCACAGCAAACGATCTGGTCAAGAAAGTGAAGGAGAATGGTTGGTACGTTTCTGTTAACACAACTCTTCTAACCAGCAAGAAAGTGAAGAAAGTTGTGAGGGACATGCCTTTAGAGCAAATCTTGACAGAAACAGATGCTCCATGGTTAGGTCCGGGTGGAAAAAGGAATGATCCAAATTCTGTGAAATTTGTGATAGAGAAGATAAGCGAGATAAAGAAGATGAGTTTTGAAGAAGTGGACGAAATAACCACTAATAATGCGATAGAATTCTTCAATTTGAAGTTTGATTAAAAAAATAAAAACAGGGGAAAAGTTCATTTCTTCTTCGCTAAATCAAACACAGTTTTCAAAGCAACTATCGCTGCCGCTGGAGCCACGAAAACAACTATGTTACCCACTATAGCTTCAAGGTATCTTCCCACTATAGGTAATTTTTCAAGACCAGCTGAACCAGCTAGCAATAAAGCTACGGAAGCGATTAAAAACGGTGTTGTTTCTTTTGCTGTTATGTTGAGTAGACCAACTATTAACCCAAGTATCACTAGAGCTATTGCCACCAACCCACCACTCTGTAGCAAAAGTCCTGCCAATACTGCTATTACTATACCTACGAGGAAAGAATATTCCCCGATTTTTTGTTTCATCTTTTGCACCTAAAAGAAAATTTGTTTTTTAAATATAATATTTTATGTTCGTATAACATTAAACTCTATACCTCAAAATAGCACCTATTCCACTAAGCTCTTTGAATTGTATGCCTTCGCTTGTTTCGGTTGAAATATATTCGATTTTTGTTCCAAGCGAGGAAGCTTTTTCAACAAGTTGATCGAGCAATTCTTCACTTCCTTCAACTATCAATTTTTGTCCACATACAGGACACTTTTGTTTCTCCACCAAGAATTTTGGCAAAACTTTTTCTTCCTTATATCCACAAACACATCTGAACTTCACCCTTACCAAGTTGAATTCTTCAGAAATGAGAAGTGTGTCTACAGCACCAGCTTCCAAAGCTTTTACAGTTTCTTCGAATCCGTAAACAACGTTACCCTCGTTCTTTAACTCAACGAAAAATTTGTTCAAAAGATCTCTTTCTTTAGTTATCAAGGCTTCTTTCAACAGATCTTGCGATTTATTCACCAGTTCTTCCAATCCATAATCATCTGTAGATCCTATATCTTTCACACCAAGGACTTTTTTCTGAAGCTGGTAGTGAAGGTAGCCTTTTTCGTAAAAAATTTCTTTGGTTGGACCAGGCCCACCTATGATTATCCCTTTGAGTTCGGGTTGCTGTAAGAAGAATTTTGAAGCTTCTTCCCCAACTTTTTTCAAGAACTCGTTCAAGGCATCGTCCCTTATCCTATCGTACCTTTTCTGCGACATACCACCTTTCACGGTTTTGCTCGGTACTGTTGATTCAAAACTCTTAATCTTCTCTATCCTTTTACCTTTCAGTAATCCTACAGTTGCTTCTCTTGCATCTAGTGTTATCAAGCCATAAACTTCTTTCTCCTCTATCAATTCTTTTAAAGGATCTAGAACAAAAGTTTGATCACACCAGTAAATTTTTTGGGAAATCGGAACAGGCGGCTCATAACTCCAAAGTTTTATATCAACTTTCCCTTCGACATCTGAAACATTTCCACAAAAAATCACCAACCCATTATCAGGAGTTTTCCTGAAAAGCTTAAGATGCTGGATTATTTTCTCCAAAGCAGCCAGAACGTTCTTCCTAGTACTTTTACTTTTTATATTGTTTGCGGTTCCTTTTTCCTGGAATAGTTGGTTCATGGCTTCTGTTAAATTGTAGCCAGAAGGGATGTAAACGCTAACCAATTCAGTATGCCTCCCCCTTATTTTTTCAAGTTCCTTTATGAGTTTTTTCAAGGCAAGTTTTTCTTCTTCTTTCATTTCAACCATGCTTACACCTTTACAAATTTTTAACGTATGTTGTGCATCGCTCTTAAATCTTTCTCAAAAACTTTAAGCTCTTCAGGAATTTTAATTTCTATCTCATCTTTAAGGGAAATCCCCTTCTCTTTCTTCAAATTCCAAACTTTGGAATTGAACTCAACTATTTTTTCAGTCAGTTTTGCGTGCTCAGTTTTCCATAAAGGTTTGGGGAAATTTTGCAGATGAATCGATTTTTTGCCGTATAGCTCTGACCATATCTTCTCAGTTATGAAAGGTACAATAGGTGCTAGTAATAATAAAATATTTTTCAAGCAAGTGTGTAAAGTGAACCAAGCTGATCGCTGCTCTTCTTTACTGAAATTTTCACCGTAAGCCCTTGGTTTAACCATTTCTACGTAATGGCTAGCGAACAAATTCCAAGTGAATTCTCTCAATTTTGTAGCAGGTATGAAGAAGTTGAACTCTTCGTATCCTTTCAAGCATCCTTCTATCAGCTTGCTTAGCTCAGCCAAAATCCATTTATCCGTTTCTGTAAGCTTAGCTTTTTTAGGTTGTGGGAAAGAAGAAACGAACCTGGCTATGTTCCACAATTTTGTCAAGAATTTACCAGCGTTTGCTATTCTTTGCTCAGAGCAACGGAAATCTTCACCAAGACTTGATTCTTGGGCGGACCAAAACCTGAAAGTATCGGCACCGTATTTTTCCAAAATCGGCAAAGGATCTATAACGTTCCCTTTACTTTTACTCATCTTTTCTCCTTTTTCATCAACACCAAACCCCGTTATCCATGCGTGCTCCCACGGAATTTTTCTAGTTAACTGATAGCATCTTAGCAGAGTATAGTATAACCAAGTCCTCACTATATCTTTTCCTTGAGGTCTTAAGGAAGTTGGATAAGCTTTCTTGAAAAATTTATCGTCTCTCAAGAATTTTGTTATGAAGAGGGGAGAAATACTCGAGTCGAACCATGTATCAAAAGTCCTCGTTTCACCTTCGAATTCTTCTCCTTTGCAATGTTCACATTTCTTGAAAGGAGGTTTTTCTTTCCATGGTTGATAGTATTTTCCAGGTTTTGGTAAGTTAGGTTTTCCACATTTTTTACAGTACCAAACCGGAACTTCAGTTCCGTAAAACCTTCTCCTGGATATGGGCCAATCTATGGTTATCGATTTAATCCAATCATAAAGTAATTGCCTATGCCTTTCAGGATGAAATTTTATTCTTTCAGCTATTTTCTTCAAATTTTCTAGGAAAGGTAATTGTTTCAAGTAGAATTCGTCGAGGGAAATTATCTCTATAGGAGTTTTACTCCTCTCGCAAACTGGCGTGCGATGTTTTATAATTTCTTTTTTAACCACAAGCCCTTGAGCTTCTAGATCTTGAATTATCTTCTCCCTTGCTTCTTTGACTTCAAGGCCAGCATACTTTCCAGCTTTTTCGTTCATTTTTCCGTCAAGGTCTATGGCTATTATTTCCTCGAGTTTAAGTTCCCTGAACAACCTTACATCTCTAGTATCCCCATAACTACAAACCATTTCAACTCCTGATCCAAAATCAGGAACTGCTGAAGGATGGGCCAGTATCGGAACTTCCCTTTCATAAATCGGTACCAAAGCTTTTTTTCCAACAAAATTCTTATACCTCTCATCTTCAGGATGAACCAAAACAGCTTTACAAGAACACAAAAGTTCCGGTCTTGTTGTTGCTATTGTTATGGAATCGTCTTCACCACATATCTTGAACTTGATGTAAACTAGTTGGGACGGCATTTCCTCGTAAATCACATCAGCATCTGCTATAGTTGTTTTACAATCAGGACAGTAATTGTTCGGTCTTTTGTCCTTGTATATCAAGCCTTTTTTCCATAAAATCAGAAAAGTTTCCTGTGTAAGCTTTCTGTATTCTTCAGAATCAGTTCTGTAATAATTATCGAAATCCCCGCTCAGCCCCATCATCTTCATTATTCCTATCAACTCAGCCTCTAAATCGTCCAAAGCAGTTCTTGCAAGGGCGATGAATTTTTCTCTGGGTGTTTCGTGCATTTTTATGTTGAATTTCTTTTCCACATATCTTTCAACGGGTACACCATTCCTATCGATCCCTATTGGAAAGAAAACCTCGAAACCGAGCATCCTGGCAGTTCTTGCTATCATGTCTATTTGTGAGTAATGGGAGGCAGCTCCGATATGCCATGGCCTGCCGGAAGGATATGGTGGTGGGGTATCTATGGAAAAAATCTTTTTCTTACTCTTTGGGTTGAAGAGGAAAAGGTTCTCTTTCTCCCACTTTTTAAGTATCTCTTTTTCAATTTTTGTGTTCCATCTATTTTCCTCGATTGTTGGTTTAAACTCCATTTTCCCAAACCTCAGTTAAAATTAATTTTTGTAAGCAGAAGTAGATAAAAGTCAGAGTTGTACCCGAAGATCACCATCCATTTGCATCAAAAATAGTTTTGTATTTCTAATTTAAATCTTTTAGTCTTTTAAGAGGAGGAAAATCCTTATTCCAACTTTTTTCCCGCCGTTTGTTCCGCTCCATCGTAATTCGCGAATTCCAGCAATAGCGATAGCCGATGGTTTTAGTTAAACTTGTATTCTTTTCTCATAAGTTATGACTGGGACATTTTTCATCAACACCATCGGTCCTACTTGAGAAGATGGCACCAAATCTTCTTCTCCTGTTGGTGTAGTTTTTGCACAATAACCAGGATCGTAGAAATAAAGATCGTAA
>JAWBTN010000064.1:0-6275 GCA_039000415.1 Candidatus Aenigmatarchaeota archaeon
TCCTTAAGTTTTCTGCAAATCTGCAAAGTTTTTCATACCAGCTTTTTGGTTCTCTTGATCTTTGCTCTTGTAGAAGAAATTCAAGATATTCTCTTGAGATTCCTTTTCTTTGATCTTCTATTTTGTTCTTGGGGAAGAAAATTTTCATAATTAGATTTTGTTCTCAGAGAAATTAAACATCAACTTATTTCTCTCAGCGCATTTTTTACAGCATTTTCTGCTGTCGTCCAATCTGGAGGTTGTTGTCCTAAAGCACCTAATGCCTGTGCGATGTTATTATAATAATTAGCAGAAAATCCGGCAATGTGATTTGCCGCAGTCAAATTGTTTTGAGCTAGACCTGCTTGATGAGCCTGTATGTTAGCTAGAGCATTATTTAAATATTTTTTTGCCTCATCTCTCCATTTTCTTGCCATTGTCTTATAGTATTCACCTGCAGCAATACCATAACCTCTGAAAAAGGTTCCAAGGATAAAGATTGCGGCAAAGATAACAACAGACCAAACACCCATGAAGCTAAAAAGTATCCAAACTATCTTTACAAACCATCCTAAGGGAATTGTCATGAATGCTATTATAAGGGCAAGAATTCTATTCACTCTTCCCAATCCTTCAAAAATCTTGAGTGAAGTCAAGAAAGCCCAAACAAGTGTATAAATTGCAGCAAAAGGTAAGATGAAAAGATAAATTATCGCTGGTACATAACCCCATTCTCTTGGTAAACCTATGAACTGTAAGGCATCTTTGGCCGCTTCTGGTAGTGACTGGTATTTAAAACTCTCTGGGACTTCCATGTATTGTGGGAAAGGAACAAAATGCGGTATTATGAATAAAAGAATTATCAGAATGGTGAAAAATATAACACCTATTGGCAACCTACCCCTAGGTTTTGGTAATACTCCCCCTATTGCAAGCAAGATAAATACGAAGATAAGAATAAAAATCACTCCAACAAATTGTGGGAGAATTGAAGCTACCTGAGAAATAAGATCTTGAGCAAAAACTGAAGTGGCAAAAAGAAATAAGAATATCAAAAATGAAAAAACTCTTTTCTCCATAAATTTTATTTAACTGTATGAATATAAGTATTTCATTTTTTTGTCTCTTTTCTAGAAAAATACAACAAAGCTAAAGAGAAGGCTATGAGGAGAAAAATAAAAAGAAATGCTAAAACTTGCATAAGGTTCTCAAAGTAGTAAAGAGAAACAAAAAGCACGTAAAAGGCTATCACAAATGAGATTATCAGGTTCACACTAGACTGAAAAATCTTGACCTTTCTCAAAAATCCGTAAGATAGTAAAAAGGAGAGGAGGAAAAGCAGGAATTGGAAGATTGTTTCGATCATTAGCCTCTACCCAAACCAGCTATTGCCTCCTCGTATTTTTTATACCAGTCGTAATCGTAAAGATTTATACCCAGTTTTTCTGCAAGTGGTTTAATCTTTTCAACTTCATTTTTCATCTCACCTAAAATCATTACTTTTTTACTGACATTGCTCTCTGCTTCAAACCTTTCCCATATTTTCTTGCAGTTTTCTACTCCTATCTCAAATTTCTTCTTGTCTCCTATCGCTTCCTCTTTATAAAAAGCTACTTTCTTCAGAGCATAACTACCAACACCATAAGCATACATAAGCAAGAAAGCCATCACTGCTAAAAAAGCTGCCAGGAAAGGAAGCCATGTCGTGAGACCTAAATAATATAGCGAAAAGATACCTAAGGCTGAAATAACCAGAGCCAAAAGCAAGTTGAGCCTTTCAGCTTGCTCACCTAGAATTTTGGATTTTCTTAGCAAAGCATAAATCAAGAGAAAGAAAAATAGTAAAGGTAAGAAGATTGAGAAAATCAGTTGATCGTAAGTTAAACCGAATATCTCCATAAATTAGATTTATTTTGAATAATGAATAAAACTTTAATAATTATTTTGACTAAGGAAATCTAGTTTTTTCTCCTATTTCAGAAGAAGAAAGAACTATGTCTGCAGTCTTTATTTTTATCCATGCATTCTCTATAGGTTTATTATTTCTAATCGCGGCTAGAGCATCTGTTCCCTTTAATGCGATTGCATCATCTATATACATATTCAGAGTATTGAGTTCTCTTATAACCCTATCATCAAGAACTTGTAAATATAAAACATCGTTTAATATTACATTATTACCTAAAATTGCTGATAATACTTTTGATGTACCGACTCTAGCTTTGTATGTGTCTTCGGTTTTCACATTTATAGTGTATGGAATTCTATTTAGAGCAGTAATTAGAGTATTTCTTAACTCTGTTAAATCTTGGGTTTGAAATCCTGGAAGTCTATAACCTTCTTTCTGTATTAGATAGTAAGTTTGGGATAATTGAGTAAGTATGTTTATATAATCATCTGGGTACATCCTGGAAGTATTAGAGTGTTTCAAAAATGTTATTTTTGCTTTTAATAGATTTTCTTGACTCATATTGTTATCTATAAGTAGTAAAATATTTAAAGCTTTTTCTCAGGTTTTTCAAATTTCTTTTTGAGTTCTCTGATTTTTTCTATTTCTTCCATAGTTTTCTGCCATTGTGGACTATCTTTCTCAAATAATTTTAATGCTTCTAACAATTTCATCTCGCGGTTTTCCAACTCTGCAAGGTAACCCACTCCCATCAGTTGTGCTGATTCTTTTATACTTATTATACCTAATGGACTAACAAATTTCTCAGCAGTTTTCCACACAAACCCTGTGAACAAAGTTCCTACCATAAGAGCTCCTATACCAGCAAACCCATAATCTAAGATTTGGATAAAGTATGTAGCAAAGAATCCTCTAAAAGCAAAAAGTGCCCCGATAACTGCTATAACTCTTCGAACATTCTTATTTCTTATCATGAAAGTTGGCATGAACTCAAAAAAGAGAGAAATTAAAAGAGCGAGAGGTGCAATAATGCCAAAAATTATAAATGTTGTAATTGTGAGCCATTCTAAGTTTTGTGGTGCATATCCCGTGAAAATACAAGAGGTTGTGTAAAATAGTCCAGGCATTGTGACAATAGAAACATCTGGTTTAAACATCTCTTTACATTCTTCATAAGTTACTGTTGGTTTGCTGAAGAGTGGAAGTATAACACCAACTATGATTAAAATAATGCTTATATACAATAAAACAACTCCCAAATATAGAACCCATTTCCATTTTCCTATCAATGCAGTTACAATACATGTGAAAGCTAGAGCAATAAAAAATATCCACCAGCCACTGAGTGTCCTAGCCCATCCTGGTGCCTCAACTCCTTGAGCTGGGGCTAAGGAAAAAGAAAAAAATAAAAATAACTGCATAAAAAACAAAATTTTTCTTATCTCCATAATTTTATTAAGTATTTTCAGAAATTTAAGCATAAATTTGGCATAGATTTTATTATGAGTTCTCTTCTGAGTAAGATAGAACAAAACATTAAAACCAGCTTCGAAATTTTAAGCGATTATGTTTTTTTAATAGATGATATTTATTATCTACCAAACCCTTCCATCAAACCACCATTAAAAAATTATAAATTCAAGTACTTACGCTCGGATCAAGATGGTGTTTATGAAGCTGAAGGTACACCCTGGCTTTCTTACTTACATTTCAAGAATATGCTAGGCGATGAAAACGCAAAATCTTTGATTGAAAGTGTGAGTAAAAAATCTGTTGAAGATAAAGAAAGAGAAATTTGTGAATTCTTGAAGGAAAATCACATAAACTTTCAAAAGTTCTTTTCAGCAGGTAAAAAAGCTGTTGAAGAATTCAAGCCAGTGAAAAATCTTTTCAACTTTGTTCACTCTGTCCAAACAAAACTATCTTACTATCTTGATATAAGATCTGGCACATTTGGTGAAATCAGGATCGGCAAAAGCTATTTTGATGGGCCCCTTAAAATTTTTTGGAAAAATTTAGGAGTTTCTTCTGAACAAATTGGTGGGTCAAAGGCCTATTTCGATGAAGAAGGTACCTTGGAAAAAATAGAGCTTGAGCTAGAACACAAAAAATCCCAACCTATGCCAAATTATCTTCAATATGTACTAGGCTTCACAGACACACCCCAAACCGATTTCCCGATGATAGATGTTAATCTCAATATATTGCCTTTAGTTTTTTCATTTGGTAAGCTTGCTGAAATTCCGAGAGGGATCGTAATACCATGTCAAAATGCGAAAAAAGATATGATGGAAGCAATTAGAATAATGTTGAAAGTTGAAAGGGGAATTGTTGAGTATTTCGGAAATGTGGATGTAGAGGGAGCAAAGAAAATTGGAAAAGAAGTTAAAAGATTATATGAAATTTGTTTTTCTAGCCATCAAAATTTTTTGAAATACAAGGAAAGTTTTGTGAATAAAAGTTTAGATTTTTTAGAAAAGTTAAGTGTTGAAATTGGGAAAAGAAAATATCCTCTTTTCCCAGAAGAATTAACAGGAATAAAAAAATATTTAATAACTCTTCAAAACTCAACTAATTTTGAAATTAGCAAAGAATTAAGTGATAAAATAATTTATCTTATGAAGAAATATTCAGCCGAATTTCCTAGATAAATTATTTCATCTTTTCATACTGGGAAATTATTCTTTCAATTGTTTTATGAAGATCTTCTTTGTCTCTCTTTAACTGTGGTAAGATTTTTAAAGCTTCTTCCATCAACATATTTCCAGGTATTTGATAGTCTGGAGAAGAAAAAAACTGATCAAATCTTCTGTAAAAATAGAAAATGAGCGAACTTGATTCTTCATTTCCTTGTTGGCGGAGAGTGTGGGCCAAATCATTCATTACATTCAATGTTTCTTCTACAGTACCTCTTTCCAGAAGTCGTCCTAAATTTGCTGCTTTAAACAAAATATCCGAAATTATTACTTCGACTTGGTATATTGCTTCCTTTTCTTGAGCTGGTGTGAAAGTCTCTTCGGATCTAACTTCAATTGCTACTTTCTTTTCTTTTCTGGCCTCTTTTTTCAGACCAGAAAATCTATTTATTAATCCTTGACTTGCCCAAACCAAAATATTTTCTAACAAATTCTGACATTCAACAGAAAGTTCAGAGTTTTTACTTATTTCTTCAAAAGGTTTATCTGTTGATAAAGCAACACCATAACCTACAGAAGAAAGTATTCCGACACTTGAATAAAGTTGATAAAGAATCTCATTCATATCTATCCCACCAACAAGATAATATTCACCTTCCCACTTATACTTCTCCTTTAATTTATCTTCTACTAGAAATCTCTCCATCCCCTCTGAGTTTTTCCATTCAGTTAATCTTTGGAGAAATACTCTTTCACCTTTATGTCTGAAAAAAGAAATAAACTTTCTATCATCTTCATTTATTTCTTTTAGAAGTGAAAATGGAAGATTAGAAGAAGGTAAGGATCTAATTTTTCTTGAAAAATTACTACATGGTAACTCAAGTTTTTTCATCACTCTTTTATACTCTGAAGAGAAAAAACTATCTTTCTTGTAGACAAGTTGGTAAGTTCCGAAGTCAACTGATGGTATGAACTGTCTAAAAATAAGTTCAGTATCAAACAATTGTTCAACAAAATTACTCCTTTTAAAAATCTCATATTCTTCTGGATCTTTATAGTCTACAATTAGGACAATCCCTCCTTTGCTCCTATATTTCTTTAAAAGAGCTATTTCTTCCTTTGAGAATGATGTTCTGGGATTATAAATTAAGAGACAAGAACCTTTTTCCAAACTTTCTTGCGTCAATTTCTCTTCAGAAAAAAGAAAATCTATTGTTTCTCTTGAATTGTTTATAAATTCTATTGGAGGAGTATCCTCTCCATGGGAAAGTGAAACTATCACTCTGGCTTCTAGACTCACATTTAAAAAAAATAAACTCAAAAATATTTTAAGTTTTGGGTAAAAGAATGGGTAAAAGAATCAGTTAAATAATATAATTAGATTTAGAAATATTAATTATGAAGCTTCATTTTTTGTTGTTGTTATTAGTGATAATAGTTTTTTTATCTGGATGTGTAGGTCAAAGTGAAACACAAAAAAGTTATGGCATTGGTTTAAGTGCTACTCTTACGGTTGATGCACAACAAGTAAGAACTTCTATTCCTGTAACTTTTATTCTAGCTGTTAAAAACCTTGCTTCCGAAGTAGCAGAAGACATAAAAGTTCAGCTTTTGAATTTAACTGGATGGCAAGTAGAAAATGAAATCCAAGAACTTAAAGAGCTAAAACCAAATGACCTCTACAAGTTTTCTTGGGTTGCTTATGCGCCATCTCAAAATAAAACTTTCATAGCAACCACAAATGTTTTCTA
>JAWBTN010000065.1:0-6215 GCA_039000415.1 Candidatus Aenigmatarchaeota archaeon
CTATAATTGCATATCCTAAAGGTAAATTTTTTCCAGAAATTAATCGTACCTGACAATTATCTGGTGGGCTACTAGTAACAAAATAACCTGTACTTGTATTGAAATCAATACACCTAAAATTAAACGATGGCATAGGAACTATCGAAATTGTTTCACCTAAAAACTCTCTTTCTAAAATTTTATTTCGATAAGCAATTAAAAATTGATATTTTTCGTGAAGCAAACTATTTAAAATAAAAAAATCCTTTGCAAAAACAAGACTTTTTATATAATCTGAAGAGATTTTTAAGAAAATAATTAATCCAACAGAAATAATCAAAAAAACAATCATAAGCTCTCCAAAACTTGTTCCTCTATTTTTTTTCATTTTTCAAAATTTATTTGTCCTAATTTATTTATTTTTATTATAAATTTTTCTCTTTCAATTCCATTAATTATCTTTTTTAAACAAATATAAATTTTATCCGTTGTAATATTTTCCCAATTACCACTTCCTCTTTGATACAAAAAGAAAAGATCACTATAACCATAAGCATAGAGAAAAAATAAAGGAGTTGAAATTTGATTAGTAGAACAATCTTTTGAAGATGTTGAGAAATAAAAATAATTATTTTGCTTTAAATCCAAATTTAAAGAGAGAGTTTTATATTGATTTATATCACTTACAATATCTTGATTCATAAGAATGAAATTTTTTGAATTTAAATTCTGATTGATAAAATTATTCACTAAAGTTGAAGATGAAAAAATAAACTCACAAAGTTTTGTTGAAGTTGAAAGAGCTAATACTTCGTAAGATGTTGAAGAAGAAAAATAAATTCCATAAGCACAAAAAAATTGATTATTTTTTTCTATTACTCTTTGAGCCATATCTGAAATTGTATTTAAAGAGAAAGCAAAATTTTTACTTACATCCCTTAAATAAAAAAAATCTTTATTTAAAGATGAAAAATTAAAACCTATACTTACAATTAGAGAAAGAAGAAGTAAAACAATCACCACTTCAATTAAAGTAAAGGCTCTCATATATTTATTTAAGATTAGGGAAAAAATCTTTCAAAAGCTCTAAATCAATCTTATTGTTCTTATAAACTATAATTTGAAGATAATTAGTTCCAAGTTCTTTTTGTGGATCCTTTACTTCTCCAATCAACCTTCCTTTAGAAGCAAATATTTTTTTATTTGGTGTTAAATTAATTGGCTCAAAATTACCTGTTATTGCTATCAATATATTTTTTGTTGAATCTTCAATTCCCATATTTATATAATTTTCTCCATAATATCCTTTTTCTTGAGTAAAGTAAACAGTTCCATCAAAAGGCATGTATATTTTTGTACCTTTAGGAACACCTTCTATTAAAGCACCACTTTTGTTAATATTCCATTTTGAAAGACCTATTACTTCGTTATCAATTATTTGATATTTTGGTTGATAAGAAATAGAAGGAGTTGATGTTGAAACGGGAATTTTTTCTTTTAAAGAAATTTTTTTTAGATAATAAAAATAAATAAAAAACGAAAATACTAAAATTGTGAAAATAATTAAAACATAAATTTTATTTTTCATTCTCTACCTTTTGATTTACAATCCGACCCTATATAAGTCTTACATTTAACTGGTTCTACTACTTTACAACCTGCATCATTTAATCTATTTCCATTAATAGGTTTAGCCGGTTCATTTGGACATTCATAACAAAATCCTTGATAACAAAGATAACGATAAACGGTAATTGAAGAACAAGCATTTTCTATATTTGGAGGATTTGATCTCTCATCATCCGCATTGTGAACTGTACATAAACCCAAATTACCTGCAGATGCTGGAGTAAATGAATAAGAAGAACTCCTACCACCATAAGTATCTTGAACTCCTTGTTCGCCAAATTTTTCTCCTCCTATTTCTAACCAGAATGATCCTTCATCTTTTTTGAAAACTCCAGGATTTCCTAAAGAAATACCGTAATTTATATTAATTGGATAACCAACAATGAAATTTCTTAAAGGAGTTTTAACTTTTCCACTAAGCTCATTATTTTTAGTTTGTACCTCTGGTGAAGAAGCGCTAGGAGTATTAGCTATTACATCTGTTGAAGTAATTTGAATTAGTTCATTATAATATCTTACATGATCAATTGTTGGTGTTGCTGACTTATCTTTATTTATTATTTGTTGATCAGCCTCCCATTTATAAATAAAACCATTACCTAAATCGCATTTTACATCACATACTATACTCTCATCATCAAGTCTTAAACCAGCAGGAACGTTAATTAAATTATTAGCCCCCGCTTCTACTTTAACATAATAATCACCGTGACGCTCAGGAGAATAAGAAGGAGTTGTTGAAGAATTTTCTGATAAATGAACAAAAAACGTTTTTTTAAACAAATCTTCACTTTTAGCTATTCTAAAACTTCCATAGTTAGTGAAAGTATTAAGTAATAAACCCCATCGCTTCCTAATAGGTCCTACCGTTAAACTAATATCTACATATCCTCCCCCTTCTCCAAAACCACAAATAGGATCGTCATAACCAGTTGTAGTTCGAAGTCCGCCTACTTCATTTCTTTCTCCATCATTCTGTGGACAATCCCATTTTTTACACCCTCCGCATTGATCGTAACCTACAGCTCTTTCTCCATTCACACACGCATCTCTACATACATAATATGTATTATTTTCATCAGTACAACATGAACCACGACTAAAATTACCCATTCTATAACCTTGACATGTATACCCCTTAGATTTACCAATATTATTTAAACCAAAATCAAATTGGATTATATTACTATTTTTTAGATTAAAAATTTTATTTCCATATAATTCACTTGGTTCATATGATAGCAATGAATGAGAATTTTCTCCAATGTTTACTATTTTTAAATAAGGTTGAATAGCACAAATTCCTTTTTCAATTATAGGTGTTCCGTTATATTGAGGTGGGGTAATTCCTCCAAAAGTTGTAGTTGCGGAACAAGTTGTTGAAGCCACCAATCTTTCTTCAACAATTAAATTTGCTTTAATAATTACACCAGCAGTTAAGACATTAGTAAATTCTACTGTACAACTAGGAGCACTACATTCTTTTGTTTGGTTTCCTAATTTTATTTGAATTAATCCTGAACTAACAGTTGTACTTGCTGCTACCCTAATAGTATTTGGAGAAGTTGAAGTTGCAACACAACTTATTGTTTCCTTCCTACAATCAGGATGAAGTTCACCTGGATTAGGAAGAGAACCAGGATCTGATGTAAAACTGGACATTATTTTAGCTTGACTTCCACCAATACAGACACCTTCTGGGGGTTGATAAGGATCTTGAACGAAGTAAGGACCGCTATGTCCAACAGTTCCATCAGGAGTGCAACAAACTTTATAAAATACTGTTCCAGCAGTTACCCAATCACCACAAACATCTCCTTTACATTGAGCTACCCCTGGTACTAAATAACCATCCTTTTGTGACCCTGTTCTTGTTTGTAATTTATCGTTAGTATCACAAATTCTTTCAGCCCTTTGGATGGTTTTATAACAATAACAAATTTTTTTTCCAGGCGGTGCCGATGCAACATCGCAAATACAATTTTCCGTAACAGGAGCTTGTTTTTCACATACTATCTCAGTTCTTGTATAACTTATTTGTGTCCAAGCATATGTGCTTAATGGTTTTCCATCCGTCGTTGTCATATCACAAGAAGGAACTGTGGATTTATTACTACCACAAGGAGGATTATTCTCACACTTTGTTCCAACACCACACGTTGGACCAATGTTGCATACTCCAGAATAATCTTCAAGAGTATCACAGATTTGAGTTTGAGCTATAATCACTTTGTTTGAATTTATTAATAAAATTGTTAAAAAAACTGTAATAATTAATATTAATGGAATAAGTAAATTATATTTATTTTTTATATTATTCATTTTGTTTACCATTTTGAGTTTCCTTTTTTGGTGCTTCTGGAAGAGATTTTACAATTCTTTTAATAGTTTCTCTTATAAGATAAGATATTTCGTCTGGTTTTAAAGATTTTTGTGCTTCTTTTTTTATACTCACATTTAAATAAAGTGTTCCTGTTTTTTCAAGAAAATAAGTTAATTTTCCGTTACTAGTCTTTGCATCACATCGGCTGCAACCTAAAACAAAAGATAATTTAGCCTCGTACTGCCAAAATGAAGGATATGCTATAAAAAGTGACCAATAAGTTACATCTAGTTCTAGTTTACTTGTTCTGGACTGATTTGGTCCTAATTTATTTAACTCTTTATCGAGAATCTCTTTATTAATTTCTAATTCTAATGGGTAAGGATTTTTAAATTTTATAATCGATATCAAAAAGGAGTCTGAATCGGTAAACGGTTCCCATGTTTCGGTAAGTTCAAAACCGGAAAATCTTAATCTTTTATAAAGTTCTTGTATTATTTCTAAAAATTCTTCATCATTGGCTAAAAGTTCAAGAACTTTGGCAAAAAATGGTTCATTGTTTTTGAAAGATTCAGATGATTTTAATAATGTTTTTTTAAGTTTGTTTGCAAAATTTGCACTTTCTTTTTCGATAATTTCAAAAATATCTGGAGTTGCTGTTGGTTCTGGTGTTGGAGTTGCTGTTGCTGTTGGTTCTGCTGTTGCTGTTGGAGTTGCTGTTGCTGTTGGAGTTGCTGTTGCTGTTGGAGGAATTGTTGGTGTTGGTGTTTCTGTTAGAAGTGATGTACGTGATGTATATTCTCTAAAGCCGAGATAACCCAAAAGAGCTGTTAATATAGCTCCAATACCAATTAAAAACTTTCGGCGAGTCCAACCACCACGCCTTGGAATGTTTTTTTCTAATTCAGCTAGATTTTCTTCTATTTTGTTTATTAATACATCTATTAGATTTACATAAGTTTCTGGGGCTATTATTATATATTCTTTTAAATTTAACCTTTTTAAATTATTTAAAATCTCTCTTAATCTTAAAATTAGTTGTGGCAATTCTTCTGTTAAAATTTTTAATTCTTCTGGAGAAGTAAAATCCTTCTCAGGATATAATCGCCCTCGAATTTCTATGATTTTTTTCGATATATTTTCTATTTCTACTTTAAGATTAGGATAATTTTCTAATCTACTTAAAAAAAGTTGTAATCCTCCATGAATCTCTATTAATGCCTGAGTTACTTTTTCTATATTAGGAATTGTTCCTTTACTCTCTAATGTTTTTCCTTGTTGTTCTTGTGATTCTCGAGTAGCCTCAGGATTACCTGGACCAGAAGAAAAATTTTCCATTTTGTTAAATTCTTTTAATTTAGAAATTTATCAAAAAATATTATAAATTGAGAAAAGATGAAAATCAAACATGCTTGTGGATAAATTATTTGAGGATTTGTGGTAAAATTTTGAGAAAAATGGTAAAGTTTGTAAATATTGGAGTTGTTTTAAATAAAAATGGTGAAGTTTTAATAGTTAAAAGAAAGAGAAAAGAAGTTACTTCAACTGGTAAAGAGTTTGTTTGGAGTTTTCCCGGCGGAGTTCAAGAGATAAATGAAACTCGAGAAGAAAGGGTAGTAAAAGAAGTTTTATTAGAGACAGGTTATAAAGTAAAACCTATAAAACAGATAAATTTGAGAATTCATCCTGATACTTTGGTTTTGATAGCCTATTTTCTTTGTAAGTTAGAAAGCGAAGAACCTATTCAGGAAATTGAAGAAAAAGATGAAATTGAAGAAGTAAAATGGGTAAAACCAGAAGAATTAAAAAATTATTTCACTACTGATATTGATCCAGAAGTTAAGAAGATTTTAAAAATAAATTAAGGAAAATTTTTATTGAATTAGACAGTAATTACGAAAATCAGGCGAACAGTTGTTAGGATCAAAATTATTCCATCCACCGGAGATCCAACATTGCCAAGGAACTGAAGAAGCTGCTGTTTCCCATAATCGAGGTGCTGAATTTGCTGTTTGTTCTAATGCTGCTCTTAAAACGAAATGATTAGCATCTTGTCCGTTATCTGTACATGCCCAATAATCATAAGTTCTACCCGAAGGATCTCTTGGTAATCTATCTGTTATTTGAGCATCTCTTAAGGCCGTTTCTAACTCTTCCCAAGTGCTACTTGTTGGAAAATAACCAAATTTCGCTAAATAGGTCGCTAAATAATTTGCTGTATTTCTTAAATCACCAAGTCTTCTTGTATCTCTTGCTGCTGCTGATTGACCACCAATATTTCTTA
>JAWBTN010000066.1:0-6176 GCA_039000415.1 Candidatus Aenigmatarchaeota archaeon
AAGGTTACGTTAGCATTGCTTATACCACCGTCTTTTGCAGCACAATCTGTTGTTACATTTCCACGCCAAGTTATGTTCTCTTCTTCCCTAACAAACCTGTTTTTAGTTGAATTTGGAGAGACAACATAATTAACAAGCTGGCCGATTATTCCAATCGTGAATTCTTCACTTTGATTGTATTCGTAACATTCTCCTGTTCCTACAGTTGAATTGTAAAAAGCAATCCACTTTTGATAACCTACATCAAAGCTACAATCAGGATCAAAAGCATAAGAAGCATTTCCAGGCAAGTTTGGATAAGTTTGGTTTGAGCCAACAAACTTGTAATTTGTGCCATCAGTTGTTACATTGAAGCTTATTCTAGCTTGAGCTGAAAGGTTAGATCCAACAGGTTGATTTCTGTCTAAATCTAAAACATAAACCTTTAGAGGTAAGATGCCAAAAGCTCTTGTGATGTTTGTGTTATTACCGAAAACATAATTTATGCTTATTTTGTCTTTTGTTATTATTGGTCCTTGAACTGTAACTACAGTTGTTTGACCTACATCATCTGTTAAATTGAATCTGAAGTAATTGTCATCACCTACATCATAAGTTGAGTTGCACATGTAAGGCTGAACAAAATTGAAGCTGCATGTTTGCCATTCACTGCTTGATGGAATTATTGTAGAATTGACAAACCTCCATGTAGCTCCATAATCTGTGGAAATGTATAAGCTACAATTCACAGAATCTAAATCAGTGTCTTTAACTTGAATGCTGAAGTTGTACTTAGCACCCCAGCCTCCAGAGCTTGGGCTTACTTGTGGTTGTTGATAGCTTGGTGGCAAGTTCGTTAAGTTAAACCAATCATGATAGTAAGTTGTGTTTGGTATAAAGTACTGTTTAGCGCTGCTCAAAATTATGTCATAATAGCCTGGTGGTTTGAAAGTTGTGTTGTAAGTGCAGTTGTAAGTTCCATTTTCCCAATCTTGCCATGGATAGCAATTGTCTATTGTGCTGTCATCAGGCCTTCTTATCCTTATGGGATAGCTTATTCCTTCTGTCGAATTTGGAACGCTTGGAGTTTCTTCATCTATGTAGCCAGAGCAATCACTTTTTACATCAAGTGTGATTGGAATTAAAGTTCCTGTCCCATTCGTCCAGCCTGATGGAGGATATTCTAAGTTGCTGTAAAGCTGACCATAAACATAGACTGTTGCATTAGCAGTTGAAGCAAATGAATAGCAAGAATCTGTTAGCTCAACTTTCCACCATTGCCTTCCAGTGTAATAGCTACAATCTGGATCAAAATCATAACTGAACAAACCATCAGCGCCTGTAGCTATTGGAATATAAGAATCAAAAGTTGTTCTATTCTTTGTTATGTAAATTCTTCCATTAATTCCTTGCTCAGTCACAATTATTCCACCTTTAGACCAATCTGCTATGCTTGCTTTTAGAACAGAAGTTTCTATTCCTGGCCTATTCACGCTTGACTCATCACCTTGCTCAATGTTCAGAGCAGCCTGATCAGGATCAATTGAAAACTCTTGTGTGGTGCTTTCTGCCTTGAACCTTTTATCAGTCCGGTAGAAATTGTCTGTAGCATTAAACTTAAAGAACCTTGTTCCTATGTTTTCACAAGAAAAGCTTGTGTTAAACTTAATTGCATCTGTACCTGTGCAAGGCGGTGAGCATAGTTGCGAGCCAACATATTCCCAACTCCCTGTTAAGTTCACCCAGAAACTTACATTTACCAAGCTACCTTCTTCTCCAGTATAATCTTCATCTTCCACATCAACCTTGAAGAACCACAAGTCTCCCCAACCATGTGTATAGTTTCCTGTTGAGACATAGCCCGAGTCTGTAGTTAGAATTGGTCTAGATGCCAAATAGAAAGCTTTTTCTTCAAACTTCTGTTCCGAAGAATTATAGTAGTCTTTAGAAGCGTTGAAACTTACATTCCAGTACCCATAAATCAAATCAGGATCATCGTGTAGTGTTGAGTTAGCAATTAAACAACTGTAAGTTCCATTACCATAATCTGTTATCGTTCCCAAAGATGAACAATCTTTGACTATACTTCCTCTATACAAGTAGAATTTAGGCTCAGCCTCTTTAACACCACCACATTCATCAGTTACATTCCCTACAAGCATCAAATAATCAGCAGGTTTCGGTGATTTTATGAAAAGCTTGCCATTCTTTGGTTGTATGTAATTGAAGCTTAACTCAACAGTTGTTATGTTTATACTGTATTCAGTGCTGTTCTTTTCCTTAAAGTGGGAATTGCTTGACAATATTCCGACTTTCCACTTCTGTGGACCTATTCCAAAGTTACAATCAGGGTCAAATTGTGTGGGCGTAGTGTTAATAAAGCTGCTTAAAACAGAAGTTGTACCAGAAATTTCCACATAGTTTGAGCCGGAATCGTTTGTTACCCAGATTCTTGCGCCACTGCTTGTAAAGCTTGGATAAGCCCCTAAATCAGTATCATAGACCCTAACGGTGAGGGGTTGAATTTGTGTTCCTGTCCTGTTAACTACAGTATTATCTCCTAATATGTGTTCGAAAATTATATCATCCTTTTGGTAGACAAAAGTTCCGTTTTCCGTTTCGTAAACATTTTGTGGAAAGTCTTTTGATGTGTTGCCAAAGATATCCTTAACTTCACTCACATTGAATTTGAAGGCGTGTGGACCAATTGGTGAAGAACCACCTAATGCTGCTGGTGAAGTTAATCTAAACATGAATGTTACTGTTACATTCACTCCTTTTACTGTGCTGTTAGTCATGTTGCCTTCCCCTGACACAGGTTGCACCCACTGATTGTTACTGTTGTTCACATACATGCTTACTTTAAGTGTGTCTTCGTCTTCATCGCTAGCATTAACCCAGAATACCCAAAGCTCGCCCCAGCCACCATCTCCTACATGACCAGTAGAATTATAAGAAACATAGCTGAAATCTGTTGTAAGAACAGGCTTGGTTTCAACCCAGAAACCTTTTTGCCAAATTTGGAAGACATCTGTGATGGATTTTGAATTGAAGAATTGCCTGCTTGCATTGAAAGTAACATTCCATCCTTTCGCTGAAAAGTCGCTTGTGTTCAAAGTACAATTGTAATAACCTTCGCCCAAACTTTCTATTGGTGAGCAAGTTTTAACAGTTGAGCCTTGTGTTAAAATGAAATTGGTTTGAGCATCACTCAAGCCTCCTTCTGCTGAGCAATCACTAGTTATTCTTGCAGTCAAGTTAACATTTTGTCCATCTGGATAATTGCTTCTCAAATACTTCTCTCCTTTCGGCGAGATTATTTCAAGTGTTAAATCACCAATCACATCAACAGTGTAATTTTCGCTTGGTGTGGAGTTAGTATACTTTGTTTCATAGCAAGCATCATTTATCACAGCAGCAATCCAATATTGCTTCCCTACTTGATACTCACAATCTGGATCAAAATCAAAGTTGAAGTAGCCAGAAGAATTTGTTTGTAGGAAATAAGAGTAGAAATTAGAAGAATCATAAGTTATCCAAATGCTTCCGTTTGTGTTTTCTAAAGGAACAGAATTTCTTGTCGTGTCGTTAACTTTCAAGATCAATTTGGTTTTGTTTCCAATTGGGTTGCTATCAGACCTATTAACTTTTGCACCATTTCCTTGAATCAAAGTTATGCTTACACTATTCTTAATTATGTTTGGTCCTTGTGTTACTCCAAAAATTTCAGAAGTGTTTACTCTGTTGAAGGTATCGTTGATTATGAAGTAAAAGCTTGCGTTGCTTTGATCTTGGCAAGTGAAGTCATTGACTATAACATTACATAAGCCAGGGGTTGAAGTTTTGTTTAAACCTTTGAAAACAAAGTCTCCTGTTGTGTTCACATAAAGCAAGCAGCTTACTTCATCATTTTCTTCATCGCTAACATAAACAGAATAATTGAAAACTGAGCCCCAACCACCTTGCTCTGGAGAAACTTTAATTTCAACAATTTCAGGAGCCAAATTCTCAAGCCAGAACCAATCTGTATAGTTTGTAGAGTTGGAATTGTAGTTTGTTTTTGAAGTTTGAATGCTAATAGTCCAGTTTCCTTCTGGTTGAGAAGTTGAATCCCAAGTACAATTGTAGTTTCCTTCAGAAATCTCGTTTATGTCTGTGCAAGAAGAAGAATTGCCAAAGTTGTACAAGTTCAAAACATTGTTTACTTGTGTTATATTGCCAGAATCGTAAGCTCCACTTACTCCATAGCAATCAGAGTAAACATTCCACCTTATGTTTATCAAGTCGGAAACGTTGAATTGAGAGAACTTTTCAGGCAAGTAAAGATTTGTTTTGAGTTGACCTTTTATGGTAAAGCCTGATTCTGTTGAGTTTGTATCTGCATAGCAGTTATTGTCCAAAATCCCAACTTTCCAGTATTGGTAGCTTGCTGCATAGCTGCAATTTGGATCAAAGTTTACTTCCATGTAGCCAGAAGAATTAACTGTTGTAAGCAAGCCTGAATCCCAAGTTGGAGTTGAAGGTTCTCTTGTGAACCAGAAATACCCTTTGACATTTTCTTGTGAATCGTCAAGCCAAGAATTTTTATCCACATCTTTAACTCTAACCACAAAAGTTCCTATTCCACCTTCTCTATCAACAAAAGATGGGGCTTGAATTGTGGTGAAGCTTACATCATCTTTTTCTAGGCTTACTGTGAAAACAGAAGTTTCATTCTTTAAACCGTAGCTATCACTAACATTTAGCTTGAGATAAATCGTTGGCCCCAGAAGATAATCTGAGCATGAAAATTGAGGCTTAAACTCTATGTTGCATCCTGAAGTGCAATCAGGTTTAATTTGAGAGCTAACATAAATCCAATTTACTCCATCATAAGATTTCCATAAGCTGATGTTTAAAGAATCTCCAACATCTGCATCCAAAAGATAAGCGTTGACAGTAAAATCATAACCCCATCCTTCTTGTTGTGGTGAAATTTGATAGCTTGTGATGCTAGGCTTTCTTCTCACTTGGAAAGCGTTTTGTTTTAAGGTATAAGTATCATTGAAGAAGCTTTTGCTTGAGTTCATGCTTATATCATACCATCCAAGCAATCCTATTGTTCCAAAAGTGCAATTGTAATTTCCATTCCCTAAATCATTAGCTGGTTCTGGAGTGCAAGAATAGCCGCCTGGATAAATTCTGAATATTGTTGTTGCTCCTGCAACGTTGTTTAAGCATTCATCTCTCAACTTTCCAACTATTGAAACATTTTCCCCTTCTGCATAAACTTCTCCGTTTGGTTGAATTACTTCACCATAAAATTCTGAATAAATGTTTACAGTAAAGTTTTCACTTTCACTTCCATGATAGTAAGCATCTCCAGCAAAAACAGCTTTCCATTTTTGCTCACCAACAGAATAGCTGCAATCCGGATCAAATGCTATGGTTAAATAACCTAAACTTGAAGAGTTAGACCATTGGCCCCAAGTTCCATCTTTTGTAACATTTATGTAAAGTGTTTCAGAGCCTTTATCTAAATAACTGTTTGTGAAAGCATCGAATAGTCTTGCTTCCAATATTGTTGTATTGCTTCCTATCCTGCTAACCCAAGAATTGTTCCCTTGTGAATAAATCCAATAAGTGTTTCTTTTAGTGACGTTGAAAGTTTTGATAGAAGTTTCTGCATATCCAGAATGCAAATCACTAGCATTTATAAACCATTCATATTCGCCGATATCAGTTCCAGCTGTATACCTTTTGCTCAATTCAACTTGTTTATTCACACAATCTGAGCAAAGAGTTGAGTTTGCAAGGTAAAATTCTCCTGTTGGCATCTTCCTTATCCATAAGCTTACATTAACCACATCATCATCATCTGTAACATTAACTTTGAAGACAAAGGTTGAGCCCCAAGGTGCTTGCTGTGGTGAAACAAACTCGCTTGTTAAAACAGGATTTACTTGATGGAAGAAAACTTGATTTCTAATTTTTGTCCCGTTGTTATAATAAGCTCTTGAAGAATTCATCTCAACATTGTACCAACCTGAAGGATTGGTTGAAATGTTCCATGTGCAATTATAGTAACCATTTCCTTCAGCAAAGCTTGGCTCACAAATTGTTGAAAAGGCATTGTAGCCTGTGTGGAAAATTCTGAAGATTGCAGAAGCGTCACTTATTGCTAAACCACATTCATCTGTTACATTGCCTCTAATAGT
>JAWBTN010000067.1:0-6171 GCA_039000415.1 Candidatus Aenigmatarchaeota archaeon
TTGTTCATTCGTGTACCTCCTTTTTAGGTATTTTTTATAATTTTTAGAATTTGGTTTTTCCTTTTAGGGGTTATTTTGAAAGTAGTTTTATTTCGGCGATAGCACTGAAGTAGGATGCAGGTAATCTGTTTTTTATTTGTTGTATTTGATCTTCCGAGAAGGCTGTAATTTTTATTGGAATTAAAAGTACTTCATGAGATTTACCGTCTTTTAAGTATATTCTGAATTTTGGGATGCGGTTTACTTGTTGATCCGGTTTAAAGTAGGCGAGTAGCCCTTTTTCTTTTAGAAAAGTTACGATTTTGAGTATAAGAAGTGTTTTATCTTTTGCGGTGAGCATATCTGGGGAGAGGATATTTTTTCTTTTTCTTTGTTCATCTATCAATTCGACTAATTTATCTGGTTTGACGTAGACTATATCGTTATGAGAAAAAGCATACCATTTAGGTCCGTAATGGTCTAAATTTGTTACTTGTGAGAGATCCGATATAAGTTCTTCAACGGAGAACCATTCTTCAAAGGGGGCTATTTTGTAGTTGGAGAGAGTTTTTGATATTTCGATTAATCTGGCTTTTTTATCTGCTTGTGTAAGAATTCGTTTTAGAGGGTTTTGTTCACCTGGTATATGGTGTTCTCTTATGATTTGGATTGCCTCATCAAGCCAGAAAGGTTGGTTTTGGGTTTCACTTGCTATTTTTCCTAGTAGGTTGGCTGAAATAAGGGGGTGGGCTTTTGCTCCGTATATTTTTTGATATTCTGGGATTTTCCCAAGATCGTGGTAGAGAGCGATAATTAACATACGGGGGATATGTTTTTCGTGATTTTCAAAGGATTGTTTTACTATGTCTACTGTTATACGGATGACATTTACAGTATGTTCTTTTAATGTTGTTTTTACTAAAATGTCTTTGTAAAGAGCGTAATCTTCGGTTTCGACGTCTGAGAAAGTTTCTTTTTCTGACACACCTGTAAGCGAAGGACAATTTCCGTGAACGTAGAGTATATTTAAGCCTTCTTTTATGAGATCTAGCACTTTTTGTTCTTGGATTTCTTCCTTATAGGGTAGGACTATATCGTTCCATATTTGAAATAGGATTTCGTCTGTCAGGAATGGAAGATTTTCGTCGGGCACTTCTGTTTTTTCTGATTTGGACAAATCTTGCACAGTTTTTTCACTGATATTGAAGACAGTTTCTGTAACCTGACAGGTTTTACGTTTTTCCGTTTTTAACCATAAATGATGAGCTAGTTCTTCAAGGGGGATGGTTAACTTGGGTAAAGAATATACTTCTTTTAATCTTCTATATGGGGACGGTTTTCTGGAACTTCTAAAGAGAATGTATAGGAGATAAATTATGCAGAAAGCCAAAATTATTAAGGCTAGTATTAAAAACATGTTTGACTTTTTACTTTACTTTTTGTTCTAGATTTACTCTAAAAATCTAATTAGAAACTATGTAAGTTTTGACTTTAAGGAGGTGGTATGAAAAGGGTAGCAGGGTTTATTTATAAGGGTATCTTATTTTTGGCGTTATTGTTTTCTTTTAGTTTGGGGCTGAGTGATACTAGTTATTCAAACAACGTATATCAAATTCCCTATTATTCGTGTTTTATTAACGCATCTTATCATTATAGGGTAAATCCGGAAATTTTGATATCTATTGCCCTTGTTGAAAGTAAGATGAATCCAAGGGCTTATAATGTAAACAAAAACAAAACCTACGACGTAGGTATTATGCAGATAAACAGTTCTTGGCTTCCTTATCTTAGAAAGTTTGGTGTGAGAATGGATCATTTATGGGATCCTTGTTATAATATCCATATAGGGGCGATGGTTTTAAGGCATTGTATGAACATTTATGGTAACACATGGAAGGCGATAGATTGTTATAATAAAGGAACTAAAGCCAGAAAGTCAAGTCAATATGTATTGAGAGTTTACGAGACTTTTAGGTCAATAAGTGAGAAAGTTACACAAGTAACGAGTTCTGGATTTACTTTAGATGGTCTAATGTAAAGGTGAAAAACGAAGAATTGGAGGTATCGGATTGATAGAATTAGGGAAGTTAGAGAAGGACAAACTGGTTACAATCTTGGCTTCTATTTTGTATGACTATTTAAGCAAAAAGGACATATGCATAGTTGGTGACAAGAAGATAGACAGAAGTTTGATTGATATTTTTAAACTAGCTGAGAGAAGTAGTTATAAAGAAGTAGTTTTGGGTCTTGCCAGAGATCTAGTAAAAGAGAACAAAGAGGCTTGCTTAGATTTTATCAAAAGTTACGTAGACAAGAATTGTTTATTTACTGGAAAAAGAGGGTTTGATTTAGCAGGTATTTTTGTAAACGTAGAGTTTAAGGACTGTGTGGTTTATAAGGAAAGTTTTACAAAAAAGGCGGAATTTTTAGCAATATATTCGAGTGATCAGGGTTATGTTGTTGAGATTCCAAAGGTTATTCAGGTAGATTTTGGTTTTGATTTTGATGATTCTGAGTATGAGGAGATTAGGAGGGAAATTTTTGTGGAGCAAGGGCGTATCAAAAGTTTAGACGGAAGTTATTCGCCTGGGATAGTTTTACTTTCTTTTGTTAAGAGATTTATAGTTCCTTTAAAGAGTCTGGGAGAAGGGAAGGCTATTAAAGGTGTGGAGAAAAGGAAGGCGGAGTTAAAGAGATATTTTGAAATTTTAGGGGTTATACATTTGGAAACGTTGGATGATGCATCTAGGCTCAAATTTGTTCCTATATTTAAGTTGTTTAAAAGAAATATTTTGTTTTATGTTGAATATAAGTTTTTAAAGGGTGAACTTGATTTATATTTATTTGAAAATAAAAAAGAGCAAAGCTAAGGCAAGGATGGCGATTAGTAAAAGGTAAGTTTTGTTTTGGTCTTTTAAGGATTTTATTTGATTTTCATATGCAGTCTTTATAGATTGGATTTCTCTTTGATGAACTTCGTTTTTTATTTTTTCTTCCGCAATTTTTCCTGCGAATATTAAGTTTTCGTACATTGTGCGAATAAGTTTACCTAACTCGGTGCCAGCAAGGGAGGGGGTAGGGAAGGAGGTTTGGGCTACTTTTTCTATAAGAGCTACTCTTTTATCCAGGCTATGTCCTATTGCTACGTAGACTGGGATAGTTTTTTCTATTATAGCTTTACATGTTTCTTTTCCTCCTATTTTTTCTAATTCTTCTTTCTTTCCACCTCCTCTTACAATAAAGATAGCATCTGAATTTCTGATGTTTTCTATGGTGTTTGCAAGATCGATATCATTTGATAAAGAAGTTTCGTAGAACGAAAGGGATACAATGTCTTTTAGATTTCCAAGTTCACGGAAAAGTGCTTGTTCGAAGTCTTTATGTGTTTGTGCGTCTTTTCCGTGTATAACGGAGATGTGTATCTTATTGTTAGATGAGATTTTTGTTTTTACAATTTTTTCAAAGTATCCGTAGAATCCGTAATTAGGAACTGATTTAGTTTTTAATAAGGAAAGAATTTCTTGTTCTGTATGTGGCATTTCGCAATTTATATCTTCTATAGGGGTTATCTTTTTTACATCGATTCTTGGGAAAATGCCTCCATTTGGATGAAGGTGGCATTTAATTATTCCTTCTATTTCGACGATAGTCCCTTCAGGGTAATCAAGTTGGATGTTTTCAAGACTAACCATGTAGCCGTATTCGTCAACGAGTCTGGGGAAGCCACTTTCGTAAATTAGTTTTCCTTTGGTTTTAACTGGAGTATAATTTTTTGGTGAAGCTACAAAGTTTAAGATTTCGTAAGGTGAGAGGGATATATAATAATCAGGCATATGGTTTAGAACGTTGTTAGTTTGTCTTTTTTCTTCCACAACTACCCCCTCCTTCCCCGATTATTCGACTGTTTTTAGTTTTTATTATATATAATTAAAAGGAGTCAGAAAAGATGATTTTGTTTCTTCCAAGGTTTTTGCCTTTGTAGAGTGAAAGATCAGCTTTTTTTGATGGCGTGGTCTATGTCGTTGTTACATCTACTTATTCCTATAGTGATGGTTGTTGGGGTGTGGGTTTCTATTTCTTTTCTTATTCTTTCTGCTATTGTATAGGCTTGGTTATCTGTGGTGTTAAAAAGGACTATGAGAAATTCTTCTCCACCAAAGCGGTACACTCTATCAGTTGATCTGACGGAGTTTTTTATTATTTTTGCTATTTCTCTTAAAACAAAATCTCCGTAGTCATGTCCGTAGGTGTCATTTATTTTTTTGAAGTGATCTATATCGGCAAGGAGGACATGTGAGCATTTTTTTGCGACTGATTCCTTTTCTTCTTCAAAAAGATTTCTTGTGTAGCATAAAGTGAGCTTATCTATTTCAAACGTTTCGTATATATTTTCTATTTTGAGATCGATTAGGTTTGCGGTTTGTGAGTGAATTTTTTTGGAAACGCAGTTTAGTCCAAAAAGAGGGGCTTTTTTAAAAGGAACTCCTTGTTGAAGGCTGTAAATCACACCTGCTGCAAAGGTATCTCCTGCTCCTGAAAAACTTTTAAAATTTTCGATGGAAGGTGGGTCAAATTTGATTATTTTTTTTTATTAATTATTTTAACTCCATTTTCGCCTTCTGTAACAAAGAATATGGTGCCGTTTTCTATAAGTAATTCGGCGACGTTTTTGTTAATTGTTTCAAATTCAAAGGAGTTGAGAAAAATTGCTGTGATTTTTTTAAAAAGGTTAGGATCGATGAGTGTGAGTCTTTTTACTTTAGTAGAAGAGGTTGCACACACGTAGATTGGTAGCTTTGAATCTTTTGTGGACTTTAGAATGGTTTCTATGTGTGTTGGAAGAAGATTACAGTCAAAAACGAGGAAATCGGGTTTGTCTTTGGAGATGAGGGATTTAAGGAATTTTTCTAAAAGGAAAGGTGGGAGGTTTTCCCAAGCACTTGAGGTCACAGCGGCAAATAGATCTCCGTTTTGTCTTAGGGCCAGGAAAGCACTTTCGTTAAAGTTATCGTCTGTGATGATGTGGTATCTGATATTTAGTTCTTCGAGCTTGTATTTGACCATGTAGGTGAAGAGTGAATTTCTTTTTAATGCAGTTAGTATGAAGGGGGTTATTCCTAGGTATTTCAAGGTACTTGCTACATTGAAGATAGTACCTCCTATTGAGATAACAAAGGACCCGGGGAGGTCGTTGATGTTTGGTAGTTTAAATTCGGATGATGCATCTGCGAAGATATCAATGTGTACCGATCCTATAGTTAGTAGAGTTTGCATTTTTAGCTATTTCGACGAAAAGTTTTACTTTTTCTGGGTCTTTGTAGCCGTTTAGGCCTTTTACTCCGGTGTTTACGTCTACGCCAAAGGGTTTGACTTTATTTATTGCTTCTTTTACGTTATCTGGGTTAAGTCCTCCTGCTAGAATTATTGGAACTTTTACCGTTTTTGCTATTTCTGCTGAAATATTCCAGTCATGAGTTAGTCCTATTCCGCCTAAACGGTCAGAAGTTTTGCTGTCGAGTAATATTGCATCCACGACGTTTTCGTATTCTTTTGCTTTTTCTATTGCGGATCTATCGACCACGTGTATAGCTTTTATAAATTTGGCATAGGGTAGAGCTTGTTTAAGGAGTCTGATATTTTCAGGTGAAATATCTCCTTGTAGTTGTACTGTAAATACTTGTGCGGTTATAATGATTTGGAAGAGTTTGCCTAATGAAGTAAGATGGGTTACAAGAACAGGGGTAATAAGGGGTGGAACAAGTTTAGAGAGGTTTCTTACTTCTTCTGGTTGGATAGCGTCTTCTGATTTATGTGTAATTCCGGATATAAATCCGACTGCATCTGCTCCAGAGAGAATAACAGATTTTAATTCTTCAGCGGTTTTAATCCCGCAGATTTTTACTTTCATAGCACCTCCTGGTGATGGATTTTTTCTAGAATAAAATTTTAGACTTGGTTATTTTTTAGGCTTTTGAGTTTTGTTTAGTTTTTTAGGAGAGTTTTTACGTTTTAACTTTTGTCTTGTTGATTTTTGAATTCTTCTAGGTATCTAGTGGATGCTTTTTCGAAGAACTCACTGAGAGTGAGTTCGTGGTCGACGCAAAAGTGTTTAATTGTTTTGAGGAGATGAGGGGAGATGTAGATAGTGACTTTGGGCTTGTTTAAAGCATAAAGTTTTTCTACTTGACAGAT
>JAWBTN010000068.1:0-6120 GCA_039000415.1 Candidatus Aenigmatarchaeota archaeon
AAATCACTGTATCACCAAATTTTCTTTCTTGGGATGATGTTCAACCTGGTCATGCTGGTGGTACCAAGCTTCTTGACATAATCAACACAGGTTCTGTTAATGTCTCTCAAATTTACGCTTACGTTGACACGCTAGAAGATGAAACAGAAAGGCCATATGGCTCTGCAAATGCAACAAAATATGCCGCAGGTGGAGTAATAGTGTTCAAGAACGAGACTTATAACAAATTCTTCTTTGCAGGCAGGATTGAGTGGAACTGGACTGAAGACATATCCAACATGAACAAAAGCAATGTTAATAGCCCAGTAGCTTGGGGCTTCTTCAAGAACACAAGCTTTGAATATGTCTGGCTTCTCGGCAACGGAACAAATGGCTTTTGCAACAACACAGGAGCTCAGTTTGCGATAGAAGATGACGTTGACAATGGTACTGTAGAAACAAGAACACCAGAAACAACAAACATTAACTTTGATGGAGGAAATGCTAACTTTGGCTACTTCAGCATAAACAGAGCTTCTTCTCCTTTGTACGAAAGCTGTGTTGCTGCTTATTACAACTGTACCAAGATCTACATCTACAAATACGACAAAAGATCAGGCTTCACAAGCTGCGCAAATTCAAGATTCATACAAGAAACAAACTTGCCACCTGGCCAATACCACACTTTAACCCTAAACGTTTACATACCTTACGGCATTCCGAACGGTATCCTGAACTTGGCAACTTTAACTGTGTACGCAAGCGCAATGACTTGAAGTTTGATCATCTAGATAACAATTTCTTTTCTATCGTTGCAAGCTTCTTTTCCACATTTTTCTTCATCTCATTGTAAGCTTTAGGAGTTATCAACCCTTTAGATTTCTCTTTCTCCAAAACTTCGAGCAACCTCAACAACTTTTCTTTCTCTTTAACCAATTCTTCCCTACTTTCTTTCTTCTTTGCCAAGTTCACAACTTTTTCCAAAGTTATTATCCAAGGCCTAACAGAAGGTTTTTTACCCGAAAAGAAGTAAATGATGAAAGCTACGATGGGTATTAAGATCAACAACAAAACCCACCAAGGTACTATGGCTTTAACTTTAACTACTTCAAGTTTGTTTAGAGTATCCCTAGCTTTGAATAACAAATCTCTTGCCGTGTTGACATTCTTCAACGCATCTTCAAATTTTTCTAAATTCAAATTCTCTTTAGCGAGCTTTATTTGGTTCTTAATTCCATCTATGAATAAAAGCACAGGAGACACATCTTTTCCCTCTTTCTCAGCAACCTTTGTGTCTACTATCAACTCTTGCAATTCTTCTTCAAGTTTACCTATCTCTTCAGTTAACAATTCTTTCATGGATTGAAAAACGGTTAAAGTTACCTTCTTTTGATCACTTACAACACCAGAAGTTGCTATCAACGTGGCAAAATATTCACCAACGTTAACATTTTTTGGAATGTTGAAAAATATGACGAAAGGAACTGAACTACCTTTTGCGAGTATTTTATAGTTTTCTGGAGTTATGTTGAACCAGTTTGTGGGTATGCCTAACAAGAATAAGCTAACATTTTCCAAATCAGTTTGACCATCGTTTTCAACGATAACAGTTTCCATTCTCGAAAATCCCCTAGCCAAACTTACGTTGTTGTTGTAGCGGGAAATCAAGATGCTGGCTAATATTTTTTCAGTTGGAACTGGAGTCGGAAAAGCTCCTGTTGGTACGTAAGGATATTCAACGTAAACCGGAGGTCTGGTTACGTTCAATGTTTTTGGTATAACAACGAAACTTGCATTAGCTAAGATTGGTGGCTGAACCGTGTCGTAAGTTACCCTAACGTTGAGCAAGTAATTTCCCAAAGGTTGGTTTGAGTATATGTAAGCACTTCTAGTGAAGCTTTGGTTTGTCAGGGCTGGTGTGAGAACTGCTTCAGATGAGCTGAAGTAAGTTGTGTTTTGAGAAGAAACCCAATATTCTACGAAAACATCTTGAGAAACTTCTCCTTTATTTTCTATCACCAAGATAAAGTCTAGGTAGCTTCCTTGCTCTACTTCATTTTCAAGGAGAATTATCCTTACATCGTAAGGGCCGCCGTGAGCAACCCTGAAAGCTTTCAGCTTCATGGTCTGGAATTCATTTTGGCTCACGTTCAAAACTGCTAAAAACATTCCGCTTGGCGTATTAGCGGGCATTGCGTATTGATAAGTGTAGAAGCCAATTGCTTTTTTAGTCATTTGTGATAAGTTAGCTAAGAAGTAGAGATTGTTAGCAGGATCGTAAACTGTTAAATTCATAGAAGTAGGATCAACAGGCTTGCCTTCGCCGTTGTAAACCAAAATACCAAACCTCATTATATTCTCAGGATACCAAACCACAGCTGTTTCTATGTCAGCAAAAAGCCCAGTGACAGTAACAGTTCTTGAAAGAACTTGGAAAGTGTAGTTGACTTGCTTTTCAAGAGTTTTGTCGACGATTTCATCTTTAAATCTTGAATTGGAGACAAGAATGTAATTACCTAAAGGAGCATCCGATGATAAAGAAAAGCTTGGCATTGGAACTATGGTTCCATCTGAATTTGTCTTGAAGTTTGAAGAAAGGTAGGTGATGTTGCCTTGTGAATCAAATATCGTGAAGTTTGTTGTGAAATTTTCTATAGGGTTGTTTGCGAAATCTCTAACACTGTAATAAATAGATCCGGTGTCACCTTGATAATATTTGTCAGAAAGAGTGGATAAAAGAATATTGAACTTGACGTAGACCAAGAAAGAAGAATTAACATTTTCTTGATTACCTATTTTATCGCTTGCATAAACAGTAACATTGTAAATTCCCCTTTCAACAGTGCTTCCATTCGTGCCATTAGGATAAGTTAACTCCCATCTTGTTAGGTTTCCGTTAGTTTCCAAGAGGAACATGTTCAAGGAATCAACAGTGCCATTAGGTCTTGTTATATTTACTTTTGCCCAAGCTATGCCACTTCCTGATCTATCAGTAACATTCGCAAAAATTACCAAACTTGAATTCTGCTCTGTTTCATTCGGAATTATGGAGACATTTATTATGGGTGGGATGTATGGCACGAGGGAAACTTTAACGGTTTTGTTGTCTGGGTTTGAGTCAGGCTGGATGGCATCAACCAAAAAAGTTGAATTGTATGTTCCTGGTTCTATGCCGGTTACATTGTAAGTTATTTTGAAGACATGCCAATTCAACCTTTCAACTTCAAAACTTGTTTCATTGACTTTTGTGTAGTTGCCTTCTTCCGGTGAAATAATGAAGTTGATTTTCGTGTTTCCTTTGTTTGTTACGTTAACTTCACAGGCTGTACCTTCTGGCTGTTGTGTCGATTTCTCACAGTATTCAGGATACAAATCCCATGTTCTGTTTTCAGGGACATGAACTTCAATTGTTAGGGTGTCAAAACCATCATTCTGTGCAGAAACGTTTATCATACCAGTATAAGTTCCGTTTGGATAGCTTAAAGGAACACTAACGTTAACCATCACGGATTGATTTGAGTTTGCAGGAAGACTTGAAATGCTTGCTGGGATGAACTCAACCATGAAATTTTGACAAACTTCACCAAAGACGCAATTGAAATTGATGTTCTGCAGTGCATCATTTCCAATAGACAATACAGTGAAATTTCCCAAAGTTTCTTCAGCACCATCTTTGACTATACCAGAAACTCTGCTCTCACTCACGTTTATCAAAGGGTTTGAAGCAACGGTTACGGTTATTGAAGTTTTATTTGTTCCCATGGAATTGTCTGGTTGGGTCCAGTTTGTTGAAATGTTTACCAAATAATTCCCTGGTTGAGTTCCTTCTGGAATCGTGACCTTGAATTCTTTTTGGCAAATTTCATTTTTAACAATATTTCCACACTCTTGTAGGTTTGGCGATACAAACCATCCTGCTGGAGCAAAGACACTTATGTTCAAAAATCTTGCGCTCCCGTTTCCTACATTCGTTGCATTAACCTTGAAATAGAAAGTCTCATTGTTTTCTTGTGTTATGTTGCTTGCAGTGTAGCTCGAAATGTTTGGTGTTATGGAGACATTGGTTTTCGGCGGAACTACAATTTCCAAAGTAAAAGTATCAAACTCATCATTCTGTGCAGAAGCATTTATAGTTCCATTGTAAGTTCCAGGAGTGTAGCCCAAAGGTATTGTGACATTTATTGAAACATTTTGTTTAAAGCCTACTGCCAAGCTAGGTATTTTTTCTGGGATAAAACTAACTTCAAAATTATTACATGCTTCACCAGAAATACAGGAAAATGTGATGTTCTGTAAAGCATCATTCCCAATTGAAGAGACAGTGAAATTTCCAACTAGAGTCCAAGTTCCATCTCCTGCTTCACCAGAAACCTTTTCATCTTCAACATCAATTTTTGGATTGGATTCGACAGTTACATTAACTTCAGTTTTGTTTGATGATATTGTTTCATCTGGATTCTTCCAAGTTGCGGTAATATTAATATAATAATTTCCTGGTGAAGTGCCACTTGGAACTGTTATGTTAAAACCTCTTACACAATAATCATTTTTCTCTAAATCTCCACACTGCTCTAAAGTTATGTTTGCATCCCAACCGTTCAAAAGTTCTAAGGTTATGTTTGTTGAATAGGCTGTGGCATTACCAAAGTTGCTTGCATTTACTTCTATCACAAAGCTATCATTTTCATACAAGCTTACACCAGAAACAATCGGGTTTTGTGGTTGAACAACTAGGCTTATGCTCGTATTTCCTGGTTCGGCTGAAAAAATATCTGTAGCATTTCCAAAATTCCCGTTTTTTGTCGCGTTGCACGAGAGGATATATTCTCCTTCCTCCGTTGGGGCCGTGAAATTGATAGAATAAGTTCCATTATTGTGGTCTATCTTGTTTATCACTTCAACTGAATCATAGGTACAATTTATCATCGCTCCAGCAACCCAAGAATCTTGTCGATAATTTTTCACGTATATATTCGCTATTACGATAGCACCAACCATAGGTTTTTTGTTCGTGATGTTGATAGTGACATTTAAAATATCGGTGACGTTGAAAGTGAAAGATGTTGAATTCAAAAACTCAAAATTCTCGGTGAAAGAAGTGAAATTAATCGTCCAAATCCCAACAGTTGCATAATCAGTTATCTCAAAAGTGTTTGTGAAAACTTTATCTCCAGCTGTTTCATCTCCATGTGTACCATCATCGTACAAAATTATTGTTTGGTCGTCATTTGGGGAAGGAGTACCCATGTCTAAAGTTGCGTTGATGTATTTTGTTAAGTTGTACGGATCACCAGCGGAAACATTTCCAACAAGCAAAACAACTTCATTTCTGTTGTAAATTGTGGCATTTGTGGATGGAGATATTTCAACATACCAAGCTTCTGGTAAGTACGTGGTAATGCTTGCAGGATTAACAAACCTTTCTTTTATCGCCAAGAATTCAGACACAGCATCACTTCCGCCCCAAGAAGCAAAATAAACCAAAGAATCTTGTTTGATCGAAGAGCTAGAAGGAATTGTTTCCACATCCAACTGAATTCCTATTCTTCCATGGCTTGTGCTGTTAGTAGCAAAATATTTCGAAGTTCCTTCTTCAAGAATATTGATCAAACCAACCATCTCACCACCATATCCAGATCCCCATACCCAAGAATATGGGTCAGAAGAATTGAAGTCTAGAGTATCTATAGAGCCTGAGGAAAGTGTTCTCTCGAGATCAAAAGCTAATGCCCCGGCAGGTGTAGATCTTCTTTGTATACTATAACTCGCAGTATTTTCAATTTCTTGAACAATCCTTATGAATGTTCCGTATGCTTGAGGCCCTGCTCTGTTGTAAATGTAATATTTTTTAATCACTCTACTCTCACCTGTTTTTTCGTTAGGATTACCGAAAACTATTTCATCCCCAACTTGTTTGATCGTTAGCCTTACAGGCCCTGGCACGAAATCAGCTTTGTTCCTAAGGTCAAAGGTAAGGTTGTGTGTACCGTTGGAGTATTCAAGATATTCAGCAGTTCTGTCAGAAGGATTAGAAGTGATAACAACAGTACCACCCATGTCTTCCACGTGGTAAATTCCAGAAGTGTTTTCTCCTCTATTGGTGTCGATGTAGAATTTCAGCAAAGTGTTGTTGACGTTTAT
>JAWBTN010000069.1:0-5826 GCA_039000415.1 Candidatus Aenigmatarchaeota archaeon
GAAAAAAGAGAACAAAGCAGTTTTCTTAACCCAAATTTTCGACGCAACTGTTAGCTTCGTAGGTGTTAATTTTTTCGGTTATGAAGAAATGCACGTTTTACCAAATATTTTGATCCAAAATTTCGGACCTATTTCTTTCATATTCTTCAAAGCTTTGATCGTTTTTTTAATTCTCTTCATACTCGATAAGATTAAAGGGGATGAAGAATCGAAGAATTTTGTCAAGCTCTTGATCGCAGTCTTGGGCGCATCCACAGGAACCAGAGATGCTTTAAGGCTTATCCTCTCGGTTTAGTACTGGAAAATCGTGAGGACAACTTCTTCAAGCGAGTAAGACCCTCCGATCGAAGTTGAAAAAGATATAACATTTTTTCCGGCTTTGATATCAACTTCTTCTCCAAATTTTTTCATCAAGAAATATGGTGGTACATCTTCGAAAATTTTATTACCGTTTATCTCTATTATCAATTTCGCTTCTCTTCGTGGCAAACCTAGATCATAAACCTTCGTTACCATGCTCACCAAGCCTTCCTTAAAATTCAGAACTTCAAAATCTTCCAAGAAAAATTCAAAATCTTTGAAGATTGTTCCGTTGTACTCTAGTATAAACTTCAAAGCTTTAATTCTATAAAAAGAGTTCGACCAAAAGATTAAGCCTGGTTGTACTGTTTTCAAAACTATTGAATTGGATTTATTTATCAATTCTTTTTTAATTGGTATTACAACTTCCCCAACCCCAACTTTCTTTTCAAAAATTTTTTCATCGTTAAATTCAATTATCAAGCTTCCCAAAGAGTTTGTCTTTTCTATTTCAACTTGCAAGTAAGCGCTTGAGATCAAAGGCAACTTCTCTTCTGGGATCAAAACAGCAAAGTTTGGGGAATTCTCATGGAAATATCCTTTTTCCACTTTTATATTTTCTTTCTCCATGATTACCTCTTCACCAACTATGTAGCCAACTTTGAAATCACCGAAAGAGAAGGATATTTTTTCACGTTCGGTTCTCGTTGATACGTTGATCGAAATTGGAATTATTTCTTTAAAACCCAAAGCTTCCACGTAAATTTCCCCCCAATGTACACCGTAGGAAGCTGTTGTTGGAACGGTAACTAAAACTTTAACTTTTTCAAAATCTTTCACGTTCAGCATATTCCTTTCAAAACTTATCCAGTTCGCAACCTCTCCAGAACTTCTCAAACTAACGTTTTCAGCACTTCCGTTCAAGAAAATGAAAAAATAGGAGGAAGAACCCCTTGCTACGACCAAATGCTTCGATTTCGGGTTAACGGTAAGTTGTTGAGAAGCTTGGGAAGTCCAAACTACTACTAGTATACCTACTAATATTAAACCTGCCAAAAGCACTAGAGCGAACTCGTCTATTTGAGATTTCATTCAAATTCCCTAATTTTAATTATCTCGCTTAAGGATAAGTTTTTATTGCGCTCTTTTCTTAACAGAAGTTATGTAACCTGCTACAACATTCCTTATCCTTTTCGATTTGAGTTGGATCAACTCATCAACAACCTTTTTATTAATCTCAAAATCTGTGGAAAATTTTTCAGGATTTTTACTCAAAAGTTCTTCAGCTATGTTCTTTATGAAAGAGGTCTTTATCCTTCCCATGAGACCACTGACTAAGGTGTGAGCCGCTTTATTTCATAGTAAGTGCAGTCGTTCTCCCTATCGACAACTGCCCAAACGAAAGTTGCCCTTATGTTATGGGCAAGCCTCACAGCCCTTGACATCTCTGGTAAAGAAAAAGCTGCTTCTTCAGGTACAGCATGGACAACAAACTTAGTGTGCTCGTGTGGAGCCTTAGGCCCTCTAACAAGCTTCACACCCCTTTCGTAAACCCTGAAGTGTGCTCCGAACTTGAAGCCCGTTTTCACAAGATACCCTCTATCCCTCAAGTCTCTGTACACAATGAACTGCGGGTGGAATTGGTTTACGTTTTTACTAGCTATTTCAACCAATTCTTTCAAATCCAAGAATTTCTTCTTCTCACCTTCTTTGATGAAAACCTTTATCTTGCCTTTCTCGAGCAAGTACGCGGCCTCCACGAGTTCAAGCTCGAGTCTTTGTGGATTATCTTCGGGAGTTGGTTTCCCGTAGCCAGAGTCATCATAAAGTCTAACGGATTCTCTATCCCATATTATGACCCTATTCTCTATCAATTCTCCTTCAAAAATCTTGTCCACCATACATCTAATTTACTTCAACGGTTTTTAAAAATGTTATCTTCAAACCCATATCTTCCTGTTGCAACTTTCGCAAAGATCTTTACTCTTCTTATCAACATCGCTTATCGTGTTCGAAAAACTCATAACACAAGTTGATGTTGGGCAATGGGTTAAACCTAACATGTGACCTACTTCGTGAACAGCCTCTTTCACAGCTCTTTCTATCAAAAGCTTCTCGTTAGGTTTTTGTTTGTAGAAAGTTGGGTCAAGTCGATGAATAGAAACTACGGCGAAATTTCCAGGACAATAAGCTTGACCGAAAACGAAATTAAGAGATTCTGCGTAAAGGTCTTCGTCCGTCATACCCAAAGTTTTACCTCTGAACTTTTCAGAGAGGAACTTCAATATCAATGGAGCAGGATATTGTCGACGAATAGCGTTGTAAAATTCTGAAGGTATTTTAATAGGCTGTGTTGTTTGTGTTTCAAAATTGAATTTTTCTCTTAGTTCGTTCGTTACAGCAGTAAGCACGTTTTCATTTATTTTACCGAGTTGAACTATAGTCAGCTTCATGAAATTAAATTACTCGTGAAGAATAAAAATGGGACGGGTGGGATTTGAACCCACAACACATCGCTCTTCAGGCGATCTAGAGCCGAAGGTTGCTCTCCCGGGTTGAGCTACCGTCCCTTCTAATTATTTCTCATTTTTTTAATTTATCGATTAACTTTGAAATCTTGTACTTCAAACCTTCTCTAACAACGAAAATTAAAATCCCTAAAACCATCCTCACACCTCTTAAAAAACTTGAAGTTTTTTTATAAATAACTTCAACGGGAACTTGAGTTATTTTCAATCTATTCTTCACCATAGCTATCAACATTTCATCTTCCAATATGTAGCCACCATGCACTTGATCTTTCAATTTTTCCATAGCTTTCCTTGAAAAAGCGACGAAGCCACAATTCGTGTCTGAAAGTCTTTGTTCAAAGAAGAAGTTGAAAAAAAATCTCCATAAAAAATTTCCAAATCTGTGCATGAAAGGTACTTTCGACCAATCCCTTTTTCCCATCACAAAATCAGCTTTACCTTCTTCCAAAGGTTTTATCAGTTTCAAAGATTCTTCAGGCGAATACTGCAAGTCAGCATCTATCACGACAACATTATCCACAACATACCTTTTCAACAAGAAGCTTATTCCAGTCTTTATAGCTTCTCCCTTTCCCTTGTTAACTTCATGCCTCAAAACTAAAGCCCCTGCTTTTTTCGCGAGCTCAAAAGTTCTATCTTTTGAACAATCATCTATCACTATCGGTACCAATCCACATTTCTTTATCCTCTTAACAACCTCTTCTATATTTTCTTCTTCGTTGTAAGCGGGTATCAAAGCAAAATTCTTCATACTTCCATTAAATAGGTAAAGTGAAAGCAACTTTTAAAATTTTAAGGTAAGAAATCTTCCTTCTCTATTTTCTCTGGTAAATAGTTTTCAGTTATGAATTTCAACCCCTTTCCTGATAAAGCTTCCAACTCAGCTTTTATCTTCCTCTCTATCATCATCTTCAACTCTTTTTGCCAAGCTGGATGCTTAAACCATTCATAATTCAACATCTCTTTAGCCCTTTTTATATCAACTTCTTCCGCTTTTATCGTGAAATCTTTCAGGCCGAATTTATCTATATCGCTTATCGTCAAACCGAGGAATTTCGCGTTAGGTGTTCCCAATCTATCCGAAACATGGGCCAAGCTCATTGATCCATATTTTATAACAGAGTAGATGTACCAACCATAGCTATCTGCATCTGAAAAAACGTAAACTGGTAAATCGAATTCCGTAGCTAGTCTTTGTATCAACCTCCTCGTACCCCTTGCAGCTTGACCTTGAGTTGTAACTAGAATACATTCATGCTTTTTCCAGAATTTATCTTCATGCAATCTTTCAAAAGCTGCGTTCTTCTCTATTACAAGGATGAAATTCGCTTTCACCTTCTTGAATTCCAGATCTTCAACGTTGCTAGGTATGGCCCAACCTCCAGAACCAAGTTTTGACCAGTCTATAGTATCTCCCCTATCCCTTATAACAACATCTCCAACGATTCTACCTCTCACATCAGCGTTTAGATGCAATTGCTCTCTTAAAATGTTCAACATAACTTCAAGATCTACCACGATAGGATCGCTTTCATTTTGTTCGTTGAAAGTATTTTCATTGGAATTTGGTAAAGTCCTCTTCAAAGCATAAAACAAATCTCTCAAGCTCGTGTGGAGGTTTTGTTCTATCAATTCTTTACAAAAAGCTGCAACCAGCATCGTTTGCATGAATTTTTTTGAATGTCCGACATGGAACAAGTACCTTTTAGCGGTTTTATTTCCAAGGAGTAACATACCAGTCTTCTTATCGTAAATTATATTTGATAGTGAGCGAATTGGAACGTCTATGCTAGGGTTTTCCATCTTCTCTATATCTCTCAAAACTTTTTCTCCCAGATCTTCAAGCTTTTTCTTCGCTTCCTTCATTTTCCCCCTTTCTTAAACTTTGTTCCCCTTCAATATTTTCCAAATCTTGTAACAGATCCACTTTCTTCTTCATCATATCTTCCAATTTCTTCAATATAATCTTTTGATCTTTGTTAGTTAATTTAGCAAGAGCTTTCGCAACTTCCGGTACATACCTTTCAAATATTTGTCTCCTCATCTGTCTTTCTTTCAACCTTCTTTGTTCCCTTATGTAAGAAGCTAACTTCCTTCCAGCATCTTGTAAAGCTAACTTAACTTCTTTTATTATTTCCGGGTATTTAGCTATGGCTTGCTTACCTTCAGAAGTGAAAGGTACCCAAACTGAAGCGAAATGGATCAATATCACTAAAGGAGCGGAAGGGAGCTGACCTTGAGATTGTGGCAACCCATACCTTCTGAAATCTGTTTCTGAGGTTGCTTCAGTCAAAGCACAGTCAGATTGATGGTAAAGTAATGGAACTTTGTTGGCGAATCTCAAGAGTTGGGCTTGATCTGGAGGAATTTTTCCTCCGTAAGCTAAACCAACTTCAACTAAAAACGGATTTCCTCGGTAAACGCTTGGTTGTCTTGTAACAGCTACGACATGATCAGCACCAGTTTCTTTCTTCAATCCTTCTGTTATCAGCTTTTCACCTAAAGGAGAGAGACAATCCGTTGGGGGAGCCATGAGTTTAACCAATTGCATAGCTTTGTGTAATCTTTCCGATTCTTCATGAGTTAAATCTTGTGGTTTTTTATCAAATCCAAGCTTGGCAAGCTTGCAAATTTGTTCCGCCGATTTCCTTCCCACCCTTGAAAATTCGGTAGTCAAGAATTGTATTAAATTCCTTGTTTTTGTGGTTGATAACATCCTCCTCAACAAACCTAGTTCCACACCGTAAGGATGTGGTTTTATCTCTTTGGGTTGTTTTGGAATTTCTTCAACAGCCCTTTCGAATTCCATTTTGCCGTTTGGTCCTTCGAATATTATCCTTGCGTAAGGGTTCGCTATTGCAGTTTGTTTCAAGTACTCTGGGATAGATTGAGCTCTTTCAACGTATTTCCCTTCAACTTCCATCTCTATTATAACACCATGCCATTTCTTCGGATTTTTTTCCACTTTGTGAGAAAGTACTATAGGTTCGTTTTT
>JAWBTN010000007.1:0-17901 GCA_039000415.1 Candidatus Aenigmatarchaeota archaeon
GGAGAAGTGAAAGCTAAAATAGAGAAATGGGGACAACCTATTATAATAACTTTAGCTTACAATTCAACATCAGGTTTTTATGAAGGAACTTGGACACCAAGTTGCTGGTTATGGGAGGGAACATATTACATCGACATAGTCGCTTCAGATCTTCTAGACAATACAGCAACTTTAACCAAAGCAACTTGGGTGAATGTTGACAACTTAGGACCACAAGTAAAGTGGGTCTTCTCGGGAAAAGACTGGGTAGGCTACGGCACAACCTTCTACGTAGCGGCAGAAGTTACTGACAATTCCTTAACCAAACCATGGTTCAAAGAAATCTGTGAGCCTGAAATAATCTGCGCTGCAAGAATTGTTGACAATAAAGGAAAAGAGAGCGTGCTTGAAGGCTCTTTAACTTTCAACAGAGAAATAGGCAAATGCACAGGCTTTGTTACAGTTAACGAAACATTTGATGAAAGTCCTGCAAATCTTTATGTTGATGCTTGGGATAATGCTGGCAATTATGGAGATTGGACTCACATATTGATAGGAATAGACAACACTCCACCAATAAAAGTTTCATTCGAAACTAATCCTGAGCAAGGCTCAACTATAAAATCCGGCCAAAGAATCTGGTACAGGATAACATTTGAGCAAGATATGTCAGGAATAGTGAGCCCATGCTACATAAGCATAAACGAAACGAGATGGGACGCTTCACCGATTGTAGGAAATGAATGCTCAGGATATTACGATGTTCCATCTGGCTTAGAAGACGGTGTTGTTAAGTTCATGTTAAAAGTTCAAGATGAAGCTGGAAACTGGCTTGAAGACAACATCAACTTCATTTTAGACAACAGCCCGCCAACGATAGAGCTACTGCAACCTGGAGAAGGACCTTATGATTCACTAGTTCCAATAGAAATAAACATAACAGACGAGCTTTCACCAATAGCAAGCGAAACAGTTCAATACAGAATTTTCGAGCCACCAGCATGGTACAGCCCATGGCTTTGCTTGTTTGGCATTTGTCCTTATGATAGCGGTTGGCTAACAGCAACTTACAACAGCGCAACAGGAACTTATCAAGACGTATTCAATGCAACTGAGCTGGAAGAAGGTAAAACTTACTTCTTGTCAATAAGGGGTTGCGACGTTCTTTACGATTCAACGCTATTTACCGTGAATTCAGTAGATCCGTACCATTGCACAATGAGGTGATTTCTTGTGAAAAGCAAACAAGCTTCCATTTCAACTTTACTCTTTTTTCTCTTGATTTCAAGCAGCGCTAAAGCTTTTTGTATAGACAGAACTCCACCATCAGCTCCTTCCGATTTAGTTATTCACGATAGCCCTTACGATTTAGATGGAAACATAACTTTAACTTGGTCTCCAGCTACCGATGGTCCGTGCAACAATTCTGCTGTTGCTTACTACAAAATTTACAGAAGTGAAGATGGGGAAAATTTTACTTTGATAGGAACTTCTAACTCAACAAGTTTTGAAGATTTTTCATCTTTACCTGAAGGAACTTATTGGTATAGAGTGACTGCTGTGGATAATGTAGTTGACAATCCGCATGAAGGTCCTTGGGTAGAAGGCTCAACGATTGTAACTTATTCACCACCCACAACAACCACAACTCAGCCTCAGCAAACAACCACCACAACCTCAGCAGGTGGAGGTGGTGGAGGCATGGGAGGATTTATTTTACCACAACCAACCACCACAACCCAACCAGCACCAACCACAACTCAGCCTATTCAACCAACTGAGCAACCAACAACCACAACTCAACCTGTTCAAGCTCCAGAAGAAACCACTACAACTTTACCTCCAGGTAACCTAATCACAGGTTTTGTGGCTTTAGTAGCGGGAAATACAGCTTACCAACTGCTCATAGCTTTGGCAGTTATAGCTTTGCTTCTATTCATCTTCAGGCGCAGGATGAGAAAAAGAAAGAGATAAGTTTGTCATTTTCTCAAAAATTTAAATAAACACAGAAAAATTAAAATTAGGGTTGAATGCACAAAATAAAAATTCAATTGGCTTTTATCTTCTTCTTTCTGATCTTGCTCCAAATTTCAAGAGCTTTAGAAATAAGCGACTGTTCTATTTTAGAAAAAGAGGGAGAATATTTTTTAATCGCTGACATAAACTCAAGCTCAAGCATTTGCTTCAACATAACAGCAAGCAACATAACACTAGATTGTCAAGGTCATTCAATCCAAGGTGCAGAGCTTACAGGCTCTCATGCAATTCTTGTTTCTCTTCCTTCTTACTTAGAAACAAACATAACAGTGAAAAATTGTGTGATAAGAAACTGGCACTTTGGCATAAAACTTGAAAGGGCGAGCAATAACGTTATAACTGATTGTGTTTTTGAAAATAATCAAAAAGGAATTCACCTCTTTTTATCAAGAAACAATGTTATCAAGAATTCAAATTTCACAAACAACGCGAACGCTATTTACATAGGTTCAAGCTCAGACAATATCATTTCAACCAACATAATCGAATTTTCAAAAGATTTCGGGATTCATTTGGTTAGCTCAGGCTTAAACAAAATTTACAACAACTTGCTAAACAACACGGAAAATTTTCATTTCAGCGGCACGATTTTTCAAAACTATTGGAACACGAGCTCGGAAGTGGGAAAAAGAATTTTTCCGGGAGGGATAGAGATAGGCGGCAACTATTGGGCTGCTCCAAGCACTAAAGGCTTTTCCGATGTTTGCAAAGACGAAGATTTGAATTGTTTTTGCGACGAATATTATGAGTTGAATGAAGATAATGTAGATTATTTGCCTTACAGTGATGAATGTGTTTTTTCACCTACCACAACTGTACCTATAACAACTTTACCAACACCTAAACCAATTTTTCTCCCAAAGGCTAAAACAACCACGACACAAACCACAACACAGCCTACTCAGCAAGTAGAAGAGACTACAACAACAAAGCCTGAAGAAGTGAGAGAAACGACTACAACAACTCTACAAGAAATACCAAAAGGAACAACTGCTGGAGACTTGATAACAGGATTTTTTGCAGCGATTTCAAGCGATGTTGTTTATCAAATTTTAACACTCTTATTCATCACAACTTTAATTTCATTGCTAACGCTTCGCATATTTTTCAAGAAAAATCCATAATTTTAAATAATTTTAGGAACAAAATAAAATCATGAAAAAGATTTTTGCTCTATTCGTCTTGGCGGTAATTTTACCGATAATAGTTTCGGCTCAATCTCCAAGATCAAGGTTCATAGCAAAAACCACTTTAAGGTTAATTCCAATTCTCCATGGCTGTAAAATTGTCCATGAGCTCAACGATGCAACAGCTGTGGAATGTCCAGAAGCTGCTGTTGAATTGATGAAGAAATTTGTTGTTGTGGAGGAAGACAAAGTTTATTACATCCTAGATATTCAAGCCGATAAACAAATAGGAGCAGACAAAGTTTGGGCTGAAGGCTACAATGGTTCAGGAATTGTGATAGCAGTTTTGGACACAGGAGTTGACTCAAGCCATCAAGAGCTTTCAAGTAGCATAGCAGGAGGAAAAAGTTTTGTTGATTACACAGAAAGCTACCAAGATGACAATGGTCATGGAACGCACGTTGCAGGAATAATAACCGCTGATGGTTTCAACGAGCAAGCTAAGGGAGTTGCTCCTGGTGCTTTGATTTGGGCAGCAAAAGTTTGCGATTCTTCCGGTTCTTGTTACAGTAGCGATGTAGCAGCTGCAATAGAGTATGTGGTTAACTATAAAATATCCAGAGTGATGAGCATAAGCCTAGGAGGAGGTGGTACCACAAAAGCAAACTGCGATTATGATTATTTGGCTCAAAAAGTTAATTGGGCTGTTGATAATGGTGTTACTGTTGTGGCTGCTGCTGGTAATACTCCAGGAAAAGTTGCATCTCCGGCATGTGCTTCCAAAGCCATAGCAGTTGGTGCTGTTGACAAAAGAGACAAAAGGCCAAACTGGTCGGGATCAGGCTTAGCTTTAGATATAGTTGCTCCTGGAGTAAGCATTTATTCAACTATACCGAACAACGGCTATGCTTCTTGGTCTGGTACGAGCATGGCAACTCCCCATGTTTCAGCAGTCATAGCTTTGCTCTTGCAAGCAAAACCAAACTTAACAGACAACCAAATAAAAAATGCTTTGTACAAAACAGCAAAAGACCTGGGTTTTAAGTACTGGGACAGGTACTATGGGTGGGGAAGAGTTGATGCTTATGCCGCTTTGAATTATGTTTTATCTTCTTAAACTTCAAATAAGCGTTTGAATGAAAACGTGGTAAAATGGAAGCTTTGTTTTCTCTGGTTTTTAAACCTTACGTTTTCTTCCCTCTTCTAGCTTGGAGCCTTTTCTGGAAAGCTTTGGCTTTGTGGAAAGCTGGCACTAGAAGAGAAAAGTTTTGGTTCATAATTCTGTTCTTACTCAACACTGTAGGAATTCTGGAGATAATTTACTTGCTAACAAGGAAAAAATTGAAGAAAAAGGGAGCATGAAATTTTAAAGTTGTGGAAGCTAGAATATTTCTTTCGCGTTTCTCATCAAAACCTTCAGCTTTTTCCTAGGAATTCCTGTTTTTTTGTGCAATTCATCGACATCTTGCTCCAAAAGTTGTTTTATCGTGATAATGCCAACATCACAAAGCTTCTGCCCTGTTTCAAAATCCAAGCTCTTCAGCAGAGTTATCGGATAGAATTTTTTCTCTTCTACTAGCTTCTCTAGCCCAGCCTCCGGAGGTGCTTTCCATCCTATGTAGCTTATTCCTTTACATTCAGCGTACTGTAAAGCATGGTCTGAAAATTTGGTGTTGCAGATGACTAAAGCTTTGGAGAAATCGTATTCATGTTTTCCTAGCTCAAAACCTTCTTTCAGATCTTCAAATCTTGCTTGGGTTTCGAGTACGACATCTACTCCTGTGTAAGTGTGTGGTTGAAGATGATGTTTTACTTCAACGAATATGGTTTCTTCATCCTTGATGGCTATCGCATCTATTTCATGAGCAATGCATTTACCTTCAACTATTTGATTCATCTTAACTGAATAGCCGTATTCTTTCAAAAGAGAAGCGATGAAAATTTCAAAATCCGGCTTTGGTCTAAGCCTGCTTATAGCTTCTCTCAAATCTATCCTATGTTTTATCCCTGGTTTGAATTCTTTCAAGTAGTTGAATACAAGCTTCAATATCTTAGTGGTAGGAATCCCGTCGTAAGCTTCTTTCTCTATTTTTTCAGCTACAGCCTGGGCTTGTTTCAAGCTAGCTCCAAACCTCAAGCAAGTGTTGATTATTTTCTTCTTATCGAAGGGTTGCTTCCTTCCGTCAAACTTTGTTACGTATACCATATTTAATTTTTAGTTAAAGTTAAAAATATTTCGAGAAAATTAAATTTTGAAAAAAGAAATTTTATTGTATGAACACCAAAGCCTTGATAGAAGCTGCACTTTTCGTTTCTGATAAGCCTTTGAGTGTAGATAAGCTGGCGAAAATCCTGAACTTGAACGTTGAAGAAGTGAAAAAGAATTTGGTGAAGATACAAGAAGAGTTGAGGAAAGAAGATCATGGCGTAGAGCTGGTTGAAACTACTGAAGGGTTTGAGTTCAGGGTTAAGCAAGAGTACAGGGAAAAAGTGGCCAAACTAGCACCTTTCGCAGATCTCAGCGATGGCATGATGCGCACTTTAGCGATAGTTGCGGTTAAACAACCGATAAAGCAATCTGTAATAGTTAAATATCAAGGTAATAAAGCTTATGGCTACGTAGCTGCTCTTGAAGAAAAAGGTTTGATAAAGAGCGAGAAATTCGGGAGGACAAAGCTCCTCTCGACAACTCCAGAATTTGAAAAATATTTTGGTAAAAGTAGCGAGGAAATAAAGAGGATTTTGAGCGATGCTGAGAAAAAAGCTTAAATATCCTATTTTTAAATGAAAAATGATGAAGAATTTAAGGAAGAGTTGTTCGATATTAACACACCCTTTACAGACCTTGTTTTTGTTCCTTTACGCAAGAGAAGAAGCGACAAAAATCTTGAAAAATTATCCAGAAGAATACTTCCAATTTTACAGGAGCAATAGGTTAAGGGGATACGGCATAAAAGAGGCGGTTGAAAGAGCTGTGGCTGGATATGGTTGTTATAAAGGTTTTAAAGCGGAGCCGATAAGAGAAGTGGGAATTCTAAATAAATTGATTTAACAATTAATTTGTTCAAGTTAACTTATTATTCATGGGGAAAAAATGGTATGAGCGTTACCGTTGGTTCTTTTCGAGTAACGACATTTTGGTTATACTCGGCAAAAATTCAAGAAACGATGAAACAATCCTGAAAAGGTTCACAAGACCGCAAGATCTTGTTTTACATTCTGATTTGAAATCAAACTTCGCCGTGATAAGAAACGATCCTGGAAAAATTTTGCCAGCAGAAACGATTTATGAAGCTGCCGTTTTCTTAACTTGCTATTCAGAAGCTTGGGATAAGAAGCTTGATAAAGAAAAAGTTAGTGTTTTTTACGTTAAACCTGAGCAAGTGGAGAAAAAAGAAGGAGCACCTAAAGGAGTTTTTGAGATAGTTGGGGAAAAGAAATATTTGGAAAAAATCGAGCCAAGGCTTTCTATCGGAATAAAACAAGAAGAAGTTTTTGGAATAAAGCTGATTTATGGTCCGCCAACTGCTGTTAAATCTAAAACACCTTACTTAGTGACCTTGGTTCCAGGTGATGTTCCTGCCGATGTTTTGGCAGAAGATATAAAAAAGGAGTTGATGCTCAAAGTTTGTCCCGAAATCTCTAAACCTACCGAATCTATAGAGCTGAAAGAAATAGAGAAAATAATCCCTTTCAATAAAGGAGAGCTTGTTAAATAGAAGATTTTCGTTCAACCATCGAAATACATCCTTTCAAGAAGAAAGGGATCAAAATCAACAAACTTCTTTTTAGCGTTCGTTGGAATAGGATAACTTTCTCCCCTGTACTCTGTTAGCGGTTTGAAATTTGTGGATGCTAGCTCTATAACAATAGCTCCACGAACTTTTTTCAGCATAAGGCCGGTAAGGCTATGGTAAAAATTGTGTGAGATGGGGGAAATTGGAATAGTGTATGGGTCGACTTCAACACAATGGTAAACTGGATAATAATCTAGGTATTCTTGGGATACGACTTTTTCATAACAACGTCCAAAGCGTGGAAGTGTTTTTCCCACTTCAACTTTAGAGGGATCAATATATTTGAGGTATATCGGAAAATTATTAGCTTGGATGGGATAATCCATCACGTTTTCAAGAATTTCCATTATCTTCCCATTTTTATAAATCTTCAACCTCCTCTTAATCCTGGCTTCAGAAGTCTCGAAATCTTCTTCCACATCAAAGTAATTTTTAAATTTTTCCCGTACAGTATAGATTGCGTGAAATAAACCAATTTTTTCATCTTTGTTGTAAGCAGTGTAAACGAATCTCGTTCCACGTTCCGAGATCTCGAATACAGGCGGTACTTTTTCGATTCTTTGCATGTATATTTTGAAAACTTTAAAGGATTTAAATTTTTCAAACAGAGTTAAATTCTTAAGGGAGGATTTAAAAATATGGAAGCTTCACAAGCTTTCGTTTTGGCTGTAGTTCAAGGTTTGACGGAATGGTTTCCTGTATCGAGTTCTGCTCATCTAGTGGCATTTCAACGATTCCTCGGAATGAAAGCTTCCGTAGCTTTCGACGTTATGCTTCATCTCGGGACTTTGTTTGCCGTAATTTATTTCTTAAGGAAAGATCTCATAGAACTGATGAAATTTAAGAGAAATAACGAGAAAATGTTCGCCTATATTATAATAGGGAGCTTACCGATAGCTTTTTTCGGCTTTCTATTCAAAAACTTTTTCGAGTTTTTCTTCTCAAGCTCGATAGCCGTTGGCATAGCTTTGATTATCAACGGTCTTATCCTCTACTCCACAAAATTCTTCCAATCAAAGAGGAAAATGAATTTTTTTGATTCTTTTTTGATAGGTATAGCACAAGTTTTCTCCCTATTTCCAGGAATTTCCAGGAGTGGTATAACTATTTCCACGGCTTTGGTAAGGGGTATAAATAAGACAACAGCTTACAAATTTTCTTTCTTCATTTCCATCCTTCCGATAATAGGTGCTGCTCTGATGAAATCTGGAGAAATAGACTTTTCCCAAGAATCTCTGGAAACTTTTTTGATAGGTATTTCAGTTTCAGGTTTAGTCGGCTACGTAGCCCTTAAAACTATAGCTAGAATCGTGTTGAAAGGAAGCTTTTACAAGTTTGCTTATTACTGTTGGATATTTGGGATTATAGTTCTTGCTTTAAGCTTTAACATGACTTAAGGAATAAAGAAAAAAAGGGAAATCAAACTTTTTCAACTTTTTCTTTTCTAAGCACAACTTTCACTATCAAGAATATGACGAAAGCTATTATTACGAAGTTTATAACTGCTGACAAGAAAGATCCATACTTCAAGACAACTGGTCCTATTGTGAAAGTCGCAGTCTTCCAATCTTCTCCCGGTAACAAAGGCGCTATCACAGGCATTATTATGTCGTTGACGAGCGACTGTATCAAAGCGGTTATCGCTACACTCATGATGAACGCTATCGCTAGTGCCAACACTTTATATTCACTCAAAAAATCCAAGAATTCTTTCAAAAGACCCATTTTCTCACTAATTATTGTTAGCGCTAAGTAAATAAATCAATAGTGGTATTAAACTTTATTGTAAGCTGGAAAACAAATCATGGTTTGTTTTCCCCAGTTTTTCTGATCCAAATTTCCTTGAAGTAATCTTCTTGCTCTGTCTCGATTTTACCATCGTTGTCTAAATGTAACAAAGGTATGAATTTCTCCACAACCCTTTCCCTTTTCCATTCCCCAACTATTTGGCTAAAACCAATCTTCCCACTCTTCATTTTCTCCATCATCTCCTCTATTTCCCTCATCATCTCCTCTATCCTCTTACTTATATCTTCTTCACTTATTTCCAAAACAATCCTTTCCCTCAACTTTATCTTCCTCTCTATTCTTCTCTCCCTAACGCTTATGGCTTTCCTCAGAGCTAAAATGAGTTCGTCCAGAGTTATTTGTCTTCTTGGAATTCTCTTTATAGGTATTCCTAACTGTATCAAATTGGGATCTATGCCCAAATCTATGGGTTGTTGTTGAGCTATTTGTTCTATAGTTTCTTCTTCTTCGAAGATCGAAAGGTAGTCTGCTTTAAGCTTTAAAAGGACTACTGCGACGAAAACAACCCTGGCAGGGATCCTGAAATCCAATTCTTCTATTCTTTTCAAGTAATTTATGAAACTATCGGTGAGTTTTATCAAATCTATGTTCCAAGGGTCCAACTTCTCTATGCTGACTATATGGTAAATTATTTCTTCCCAATTCTCTTTTTCTAGTATAAGTTGCAAAATGTTTTCCTCTTTTTCCATATTCTCATCAAGGTTTAGGTAGTTCGATTCCCAATATCTTCGTTTCTCCATCTTCCATAGTGCAACCGTAAACTCTATCACCATAAGTTATAGTGGTATCGTTATGGGTTATCACTATGAACTGTGCTTCTTTCGATAAAGCTTTTATCAATTCTGCAACTTTCTTGCTGTTTTCCTTGTCCAATGCTGCATCTATTTCGTCTAAAATGTAGAAAGGAGCTGGTTTGTACTCTTGGATGGCGAACAAGAAAGCTAATGCTGTTAAGCTTTTTTCACCACCAGACATAGCGTCTATGTTCAAAAGAGTTTTTCCTGCAGGGTTCGCTTGTATCAACAAACCACTTTCCAAATCGTTCGGATCTTCTAACTCCAAGCTGGCATTTCCTCCGGTCATCTTGTTGAACATCTTGTTGAATTTCTCGCTCACATCTTTCAAAGTCTTGAAGAAAACTTCCCTCCTCTTCTGTTCTATCTGCTCTATCATCTCCAAAACAGCTTTTTTCTCGGAAAGTATTTTCTCATATTTCTGCTTATAACCTTCGAACTCTTCTTTAAACTTCTCGTACTGCTCTATAGCTTTGAAGTTGACAGCACCTAAGCCAGCCAACTCATTCTCAACTTTTCTTATTTCTATTTCCAAACTTCTCACGCTTTTATCTATCGGCTTGAATTCACCGTAACGCTGAACTTCAATCTTAACATTCTCGAGCTCAGCCTCGATCCTAGCTTTTTGTATCGAGAGTCTGTTGAGCTCAGTTTGGACAGAAAGCCTTTGCTCGTAAGCTATTTTTCTCTTCTGCCTTAAAGCATCGAGCTCTTGCTCTGTATCTATCCTAATTTTTTCCAGATCGAAAATCTCTTTCATTTCTTCATGTTGAGAAAGCTCTTTCAACCTTTTTTCACATTCTTCAACCTCTTTCTCAAAATTTTTGATCTCTTCTTTCAGTTCTTCTTTCATCTTCTGATATTCTTGAATTTCATGTTCGGTTGGAATTGCCCTGATAGATCTGAAGTAATAGCCTCCTATCATAGCTCCACTCCTCTCTACAAGATCACCGTCAAGAGTTACCATCCTAGCTTTTCCTATCCCAATCCTCCTCGCCACATCCAAATCTTCAACAACAAGCGTATTCCCGAGTACGAACTCAACAGCTGGATAAAACTTTTTATCAAAGTCTATTAGTTTACTAGCTATCCCGACAACGCCCTTCTCTTTCAACAAACTTTTTTCTTCAAACTCGGAATACTTTATCTTGTTCAAAGGCAAGAAAGTAGCCCTTCCTATTTTCTCCTTTTTCAAAAAATCTATGCAATTTTTAGCCGTTTCGTCAGTATCAACTATTATGTCATGAAGATGAGGACCTGCTGCAACTTCTACAGCTACTTGAAACTCTTCCGGAACTTTGATTAAACTTGAAAAAATTCCAAAAACGCCTTTGAAGTTTTGGTCTAAAACAGCTTTAACAACTTTAGGTAGAGCATCACCTTTAGCTTCGATTTCCCTCAATTTTTGTATCAACAAATCTAACCTTTCTATTTCTTTCTTGTTTGAATCAATTTTATCTTTATTTATCAATATCTTCGTCCTGAGATAAGAGATCTCCTTCTCTATTTCCACCATTTTCGATAAAGACAATAGTTTTGAAGCTATTTCCCTTATACCCCTCTCTTTTTGGTCTAATTGATACTCTAAAGACTCTATCTCTTCTTGCAACAACTTGTTCTCTTTCTCCTTTTCTTCTATTTCTTTGTTCAACTCTTCCAAAGTTTTGTTGAATTCTTCCATCTTCTTGAAAGCTAAAGAAGCTTTCAAGAGTTGAAGCCTGGCTTGAAGTTCTTGAAACCTCAAAGCAGCGTTCCTCTCTTCTTCTAATTTCTTGAATATATCATACCTCTCGGTTATTATTATTTCAGCTTCCCTCAATTTCGAATCGACTTCAGCCAAATCTTTCATCGCCTTCTCTTTTTTCTCGTTGTATTCAGCTATCCCCGAAATCTCATCTATTATCGCCCTCCTCTCTACCGGGTTCATCTCTATAACATTAGTTACATCACCTTGCAACACTATGTTGTGGCCGTCGGGATAAATCCTCGCTGCAGCCAAAACTTCCAATATTTTTTCTCTAGTGGTAGTTTTTCCGTTGAGTTTGTATATAGAAACTCCTTTCTTGTTAACTTTTCTCGTGATAGAAATTTCTTTTTCATCGTAAGGAAATATCTTGTTTGAATTATCAAGGTACATAGTAACGGAGGCCATTTCTGCAGGTGGCTTACCATCACTCCCATGGAAAATCAACTCATGAAGCCTATGGGCTCTGAGAGATCTTACCGAAGTACTTCCTATAACAAAAGCTATAGCATCTAATATGTTTGATTTTCCTACGCCGTTGGGTCCGCAGATCACGTTAAAGCCTGGTAGGAAAGGTACAGCAACTTTCCTGTTGAAGCTCTTGAAACCTTGCAGAACAATTCTAGTTATGTAGGTGTTCATTTCTTCCACCTCTAACAGCTTCAGTTACTCGAATAAAGATTTTTGTTATCACGTTCAATACATCAATCAAATCTTTATCGAACTTTATAGGGATTATCTTGGATTTATTCCCCATATATAAAATTTATATTTTTTTTACATAAAGCAACTAGACATCGAAATATTTCTCGAATTCCCAATCAGTTATATTTTTCTTCAAGAAATCTCTTACTTCAGCTTCTTTCAATTCTACGAATTTTTCAAAAGTTGGACCTAACAAATTCTTGAGCAATTCATCTTTTTTCAATTCATCTATAGCCTCTTGAAGCGTGGAAGGTAGTGTGTCTAATGATTTGTAAGCACCGCTTTCATATATATCTTCTTCTAAAGCTTCTTGAGGAGAGATCTCGTTTTTTATCCCGTCAAGACCTGCTTTGAGCAGAACTGAGAATGCAAGGTATGGATTACTGCTAGGATCAGAAGCCCTGAATTCTATCCTAGCAGAACTGGGATGGATTATATCTGGTATCCTTATCAAAGCATCCCTGTTCTTACTTCCCCAGTAAATATACTTCGGAGCTTCGAATTCTCCAAGTCTTTTGTAAGAATTGATAGTAGGATTAACTATGGCTGTAATAGCTTTAACATGTTTTAAAATTCCACCGATGAAGAATTTAGCAGTTTGTGAAAGTTTTTGTTTTTCATCGTAAAATAAATTCTTTTCTCCTTTCCATAAACTGAAGTGTAGATGCATTCCATTGCCAGGTAAGCCTTCGAAAGGTTTTGGCATGAAAGTTGCTTTCAAGCCTAAGCTTTCTGCAACAAGCTTAACAACGTTCTTAGTTAGCAAGATTTTATCGCTTGTCAAAAGTGCATCATCGTATTTTATATCGATCTCATTTTGTCCAGGCCCAACTTCGTGATGTCCTGTATCCCATTCTATCCCAGCTCTTGACAACATTTCAACTATTTTTAGCTTAACTTCATGAGCTTTGTCTCTAGGAGAAACATCGAAATAACTTCCTTTATCTATCTTTTCATCATTCCTCAACAAGTAAAATTCCAGTTCACCCGAAGTTAAAGCTTTGAGGCCCAAATTTTCAATTTCACTCAAAACTTTTTGAAGTATGAACCTAGGATCGCCTTCATAGGGTTTATCTCCTTGGTAAACGTTGCAAAAATAAACTTCAAGATCGTTCAACCTAAACCTAGAACGCTCATCAGGCTTCAACCTCATATCACTCTCATACCTCCTAACTAAACCCAATATAGAAGAACCATCAAACCAAACTCCTTTTTCCCTTACTTCCCTGAACTTTTTCTCAGAAACTAAAACTTCTTTCAAAACCCCGTTGATGTCAGAAAATCTCAAACTTATGAACATATTTCTTCCTTGAAATTTAATCTTTAAATAACTTGAGTTTTGTACAATTTTCTTTCCTAAACTTGTAATACTCTACTACATCCATATTTGCAGTGGATAAATCGTTTCAAAACCATTCTTTGGATTTCTTAAGTACTTAAAACGTGTTTGTTAACTAAAGCCCATCTTAGCTTTTGGTAATTTTTCAACCTTTGACACATCCCTTTCACAATTTTATTCAACTCGAACTTATTAACAAACTCAAGAAACTTATTTCCAAAATAGTACCTTATTTTTGTGCTGGTTGTATCCATTAAATTTTTCCGTCGCATCTATCAGAAAGAATTGTACTTGAGTTATGTGGGCCCGGTGGGATTTGAACCCACGACCAACTGGTTAAGAGCCAGCTGCTCTACCATGCTGAGCTACGGGCCCATCTTATATTAATCTTGTTACCGATCCTTTAATTTCTTCGCATCGATAAACTTTAAAATCTGTTGATCGAATGAAATTTAGAATATGGAAAAACTCAAGATAGATCAAGACACGGCTAAAAAGTTGAGAAAAGCTAATTATGGAATTTTCGGTCATTCTACAGTTCACATTTGCAACTGGACTAAAAGAGCTTTGAGAGGTCAAGGAACTTGTTATAAGAACAAGTTCTTCGGTATAGAGACGCATAGATGTATGGAATTTTCTCCGGCAGGTATGTATTGTCAAAATCGTTGTGTTTATTGCTGGCGTCCGACAGAATTTTACAAATTGATCGAGATGAAAGAGGAAGAAGTGTATGAACCTGAAGAAATAATACAAGGATTGATAAAAGAGAGGAGAAGGCTTTTAACAGGTTTCGGGAGTAATAAAATGGTTGATAAAGGCTTGTTGAAAGAAGCTTACGAGCCGACACATTTCGCTATTTCTTTGAGTGGTGAACCCACGATCTATCCAAAATTACCAGAGATGATAAATTACTTGAGATCTTTACCAAAGACTAAATCTATATTTCTGGTAACGAACGGGCTAGAACCGAAGATGTTGAAGAGAATTGAAGAAGAAAATTCTTTACCAACGCAAATTTACTTGAGCGTGAATGCAGGAAAAAAAGGAACTTTCTTTAAAGTGAATTGTCCATTGTTGAAAGATGCGTGGGAAAGGTTTAATGAAAGCTTGAAGTTCATGAAAAAAACTGAAGCCAGGACAGTTTTAAGGATAACTTTGATTAAAGGCTTGAACGATTGTGAAGAAGAGGTGGAATATTTCGCTAAAATCGTTGGAAAAGCCAACCCAAATTTTGTTGAAGTCAAATCTTACATGCATGTTGGTAGCTCTATATCAAGACTTTCAGCCGAGCATATGCTCGATCACGATGAAATAAAAATTTGGGCAGGGAAACTTTTGAATTTCTTACCAGATTTCGAGTACATGGACGAACAAGAAGAATCGAGGATAGTTATACTACAGAATAAAGCTAGATTCGTGGAGAGGTTTATAATCAAGTAACTTTACATCAATTCTAACTTTTTCCTCTTTCCGCTTATGTATTCATCACTGTCACACAATCTTTCGAAATTTCTTTTATCTTCTTCTGTGCGATAGAAATATATCATTTTTACACCATTTTCAGTTATGTAGATGTCTTCATCCCTGACTCTAACGTTAGTTTCTTTCGCATATTTCTTTATCCTCTTTATTATCTCTTTCACATCAGCCATTTCCATGATTTTAAGGTTAAATTTTAACTTTTTAAGTTTTACGTTGTCTAGAATTGCGGAACGAAAATCTTTTGAATCCATTATTTTAAAATTAAACATGAAATAGGGATTTTATACATCTCTATGAACAAGATTCTTGTATAAGTGGTGTTTGAAATGCGAGGTATTTATCACAACTTGTGCTTGAATTGTGAAGGTGCTATCTCGGACGAAAGACTTCTATGGTTTGGAATTTGTGAAAAATGTATCGAAAAAACTGAAGGTTTAAAGGGTTGGAAGCAAGTTATAAAATTTTTGAAAAAAAAGGGCAAGGTATATTTTGTTGATGAAATTAATGAATTCCACGAAAAGTTTAGAGAGTTCTCACTTTTTTTCAAGAAGGTTGTAGGACAGAGGATGTGGTCTCTTCAAGAGACTTGGGCTCGGAGGATCCTTTTGAACAACAATTTTTCTATCGTGGCGCCTACAGGCGTAGGTAAAACTATCTTGGGAACTGTTTCGGCACTATACTTTGCAATTAAAGGGAAAAAAAGTTATATCATCCTGCCCACAGCTCTTCTCGTCCAGCAAGTTGCTGAAAAGATAAACACTTTTTCAGAAAAGTTAAATTTTAGGCCAAAAGTTTTATGTTACCATGCTGGTATGAGCAACTCAGAAAGAAAACAAGTTTTGGAAAAAGTCTCAAGGGACGATTTCGAGATTTTAATCACAACTGAAAGGTTTCTCGTAAGCAACTTTAAAAATATCCAAAATAAAGTTTTTGACTTCATTTTTGTGGATGATGTGGATTCTTTTCTCAAATCGCCGAAGAACATAGATAAAGTGATGAAGATTTTGGGTTTCAGCGATGATGTGATAAGTAAAGCCTTTAAAATAATAGAATTAAGAAGAGAAGCAAATCGTATGAAAAGGATGGGAGGATCATTTCAGTCGATAGTTGAAAATTTGGAAATATTGCGAAATCAAATCGAAGAATTTAAGAAAAGAAACAAAATAGGTTTGCTCGTAGTTTCCGGGGCAACTCTTAAAGCTAGGAGAACGAAACGTATAAGACTTTTTGAAGAACTTCTGAATTTCCAGATAGGTTTCAAGCCAGAATTCTTGAGAAAAGTCAAAGATTTCTATCTAGAGTTTGAAGATGGGGTTGAGCCACAAGTTCTATCAATCATCAAAAATTTTGGTGGTGGTTGTCTGATTTTCGTCCCATCTGTTTTTGGAAAGGAGTATGCGGCTAAACTCAACACCTTTTTAAACGCGAATGGCATCAGAGCTTACACTTATAGCAAGATGGATGAAGAGATGCTCGAGAAGTTTAAAAGAGGGGAGTATGAAGCCCTCATAGGGGTTGCAAGTTTCAGAAGTCCTTTGGCAAGAGGTATAGACTTACCGGAAAGGATTAGATACGTGATTTTCACTGGTATTCCGAGAATGGAGATAAGGCTGAGCTGGGACGAGTATAATCCAGTTAAGCTTCTAACACTTCTCAAAAATATAAAAGAGTTCCTTGAACCAAACATGCAAGAGAAAGCAAGTCAAACAATTGATACGCTTCGTAGACTTTTGCCGATAAGCAAGGAAACTGTTGAAAAAGTTAGGGAAGCTGTAAAAAATGATATTCGGTTAGAAGGATTTGATGATTATGTTAGAAGGGTGGTGTTGGAAACAAGAAGTTTTCTTAAAAATGCTATAACACCGAAAGTTATCGATGCTATATCCAAAAGTCTTGAAGTATCGTTGAAAAAGAAGGATGGTGAATTATTTTTGGTCGTGGCTGATCCCGTAGCTTATGTTCAAGCTTCTGGAAGAACGTCTAGGATGTTTGCAGGCGGTATAACTAGAGGTGCGAGTTTTATCATAGTAGATGATGAGAAAGCATTTCACTCGCTTAGAAAAAGATTAGAATTCATGCTCGGCGAGTTTTCACCCACCAAGTTCAGCTTAAAGATCGCTAAGAAATGGTTTAAGGGTATAGATGAAGATCGAAGAGTTATCATGGAAATCACGAAAGGAAAAATTTCCAAAAGATTGAAAGATTTCATTAAAACAGCTTTGTTGATCGTAGAATCTCCTACCAAAGCAAGGACAATCTCTAGATTTTTCGGAAAACCTTTCAAGAGAAGGATCGAAAACGTGACGGTTTTTGAGGTTAGTACTGGGGAGTTTGTGCTAAACATCATGGCAAGCATGGGACATATCTACGATCTTGTTCCCAATGAAGGTTTCCACGGTGTCAAAGTTGATGATGATTGTTTTACACCTATATACGATTTCATCAAGAAATGTAGGAAATGTGGTGAGCAGTTTACTGGACTTGATTTTTGTCCGAAATGTAAGAGTCAAGAATATTACTCTAAGAAAGAGTTCGTTAAAGTCATGAGGAAAATGGCTCTAGAAGTTAATCATATTTTTATAGCTACAGATCCTGACATCGAGGGAGAAAAAATAGCCTATGACATTTTTTGCTCAGTTTACCCTATCAACAAACGCATCGAAAGATTAGAATTTCATGAGATAACTAAGAAAGCTTTCCTCCAAGCTATCAAAGAAAGGAGAGAAATAAACCTTAGAATGGTAGAAGCTCAACTAGTGCGTCGTATACAAGATAGATGGATAGGATTCGAGCTAAGTCAAAAGTTATGGAATCGATTTCAAAATTACAAGTTATCTGCTGGAAGAGTTCAAACACCAGTTCTCGGCTGGATAATAGAACGAGTGAAAAAGTCGAAGAAGAAAAAACGGGTTTTGTCTGCAATCCTTTCCAACGGCTTAAAAGTTTTCATAGAAAATCCCACGTTACCATTTTCACCACAATACCTTAGAGAACGATTGAAGGACCTCAAGGCTAGAATATTAGATCTTAAAACAGAGGAGCGTTTGCTGTATCCACCACCACCATATACTACAGACACTTTGCTAAG
>JAWBTN010000070.1:0-5728 GCA_039000415.1 Candidatus Aenigmatarchaeota archaeon
AATTAAATTCTACGATTATGTTTTCACCAGAAACACTAGTATTCAAAGCAACTTGTGTTGGGTCAGCGGTTCTGCCTCTATCTAACCATAATCTAACCCAGTTGAAATCTAAGTCTTCATCTGTAAAGACAACTCTAAACAACCAGCTTTCTCCCCAACCACCATCTTGAGATGGAATAGCTTCAGCATTACTTAAAACAGGTTTAGTTTCGATCCAGAAAGCATTTTGTTTTACTGTAGTATTTGTATTGTAATAAGTTTTGTTTGATGTCATAGAAATGTTATACCACATTGCTGGCATTATTTCTGGATATGAGGTGTTAAATGTGCAGTTATATATATTGCTTTCACTTAAAATTGGATAGCAAGAAAATTCTTGTAATGTTTTGTATGATTTCATTGTAAAGTTTATTCTTGCTTCTGGAATTGGAATGGAACATTCATCAAATAACGTAGCATTTATTGTAACGTTGCTTCCCCTCAAGAATTCTTGGCCATTTGGTTGATGAATTGTACCAATCAAATCACCGATTATGGTTAAAGTGAAATCGGTTGTGTTCACATCTTTATAACAAGAATCTGTTGTTCCAGCTTTCCAGTATTGGATTCCTGTAGCATGAGTACAGTTTGGATCGAAGTAAAAGGTCGCATTTCCTTCTGAGTTTGTTTTATTCAAAACTTCAAACCTATAGTTGAGAGAATCGTTGGTAACCCAGAAACTAACATTTGCATTGCTCACATAACCAAACTTTTCTAAATCGAAAACGTTCACAACTAATCTTCTCACTTGATTTATACCAGAGCTCCTGTTGATTTGCGTGTTATTACCTTCCATCAAACTTATGCTTACATGTGCTTGTGTAAGTTTTGGAGCATTGAAAGCTGAAGTGTTGTAATTGTTTGCTGGTTCACCATTTTGAATTTGCCATTTGAACCAATTCTTGTTTCCTATATTTTCGCAAGAAAATCCTTGGTAAACTACACTACAAATTCCTGTAGTTGGAATCCCACGTACACCTTGCACTAGAGAGCTTCCCACATATTCCCAACTTTGTTGATCATCTTTGCTTATGAATAAGCTGCAATTTATTGTGTCACCTTCTTGGTCATAAATATCTAAGGTGAAATTGAACTTACTGCTCCAACCTTTTGCTTCATCCAAATCAATTTTCTGCCAAGAGCTTGTTGAATAATTCCAAACATAAACACTTGCATTCTCGCTCGTAGCATTCCAATTTTCAAGCCAGAACCAATCAACGAGCATGGTTTCATTTAAGTTATAATCTGGAAGCTTACTAGCAGTTAAGTTTATTGACCAATATCCTTCTTTTTTGCCAGTTGAATCCCAAGTACAATTGTACCATCCATCGTATTCGTTATTGAGTGGCGAACAAACTTCCCATTCTCCAGTTGGTGATCTTAGCTCCATTTGGGCTAATGGATGAGTTGCATTTGCTATTAACCCTTCATTAGAGCAATCTGAAGTGGTGTTAAATCTTATTAAAATTTGTTGAGTAACATTAAAGACTTGCTGGTAATAAGGTTGTAAAAGATTAACTTTTATTTGTCCAGAGATGTTATATTGCGGAGGATCATAAGGTCCTCCTATTCTTTGAGTATAGTTTTCACTATAATAGCAGTAATCTCCTAAAATTCCTCCGTCCCACTTTTGAATTCCTACAGAATAAGAGCAGTCTGGGTCTAAAGTTATGTTTATATAGCCAGAGGAATTTGTTTTCACATCACTCTTAACAGTAAATGTTGAGCCATCTTTTGTGAAGAAGAAAGAAGCATTTCTCCCAGAAGTTAAGTATTCATCTCTATCTACATCTTTTATTCTAAGAACAAAAGTTCCTTGTGTTGCTCCGATTTCTCTATCAATTTTGAGCGGGCTTGAGATATATTCGACTTCTATGCTATCGGGATTAATTGTTATTTCTCCAGAACTTTCATTCTTATATCCCCAATAATCAGAAACGTTTATCTTATAATTCCAAGTTCCTATTTTTCCACAATCAAAAGTTTGTAAGAAAGTTATTAGCTTTTGCACCTGGCAAGTTGGTGCTGCACAAATAGTTGAATTAACTAGCTGATAACCTGAGCCAAAATCTATCCATAAGCTTATGTTAAGTCTTTCAAAAGAGTATGCACCTTGGTCCAAATCTTGAACTATTGCTGAAAAGTTCCAAAGCTCACCCCATCCAAAGTTGTTATCGCTACCTAAGCATTCAGGAGCTCTGCACTTGCTTGTTGGAGTTAAAAGTGTTAAAGTGGGATTTGTTACTATAACAAAAGAATCCTGTTTTTCAAAAATTTCAGAAGGTTCATAGTACTGCTTCGAAGCGTTTATTCTTAAATTATGATAACTCATCTGCCAATCTTCTGAAGGCATTCTTGAGCAAGAGTAAGTTCCATTTTCATGATCTGTAACTTCAGAAGGCAAGCAAGCTGAAGAAGGATTGATTTCTTCTGGATAAGCTCTAAATTCAACGCTTGCTCCTTTTACTCCTCCACAATCATCGCTAACATTACCAACATAAGTTATCAAATCTACATTTCTTCTAAAGCTTTCATTGTTTGGTGCAATAACACTGACTTGAAGCGGATAGGTTACTAGGGTTATGTAGAAATCTTCTCCGTAGGTTGAAGTAGAGTTTGTTGCTTTGTATATTGTGCTAGTTGAGCCGAACTCTGCTCTCCATCTTAAGGGACCAATTCCGTAATTACATCTTGTTTCTGCTTTTGGAAAAGTATGATTAACAAAACCACCTGCTCCAACTTGTGGTATAGTTTCTTCTACTACAAAACTGTTTGGATTGTTTGGATTTGTGGTAACGTAAAACTTTATTGTTCCCGGTGTACCAACTCCCAGCAAAACATTTCTATCAGTATCATAAATTCTTATGCTAAAAGTAACATTTTCTTGAGAAGGAGCTAAGCTTCTGTTGAGCAAAGCATTATTCCCTTCTATCAAGGTTATGTTTATATCATCCTTTTGTATAGTAAAGGTAAGCAGGCTTGTGTTCGCCGATCTTTCACCATCGCTTGTGTTGAAGAAGAATTCGAAGCTTACTCCTGCACAGGCTGAGCTAAATGCTGGTGAAGGATAGTTAAATATAACATTACCTTGAGAAACACTTTGACTTCCTTTCAAATAAAATTCTGGCCAAGCAGAAGCTTCTGGGCATGCCGAAGGAGCAGGAGTTGTGTTTCTAATCCACAAGCTAACAGTGTTTATGTCTAAGTCAGGATCGCTTAAAGTGACGCTAAACTGCCAGGATTCTCCCCAACCTCCATCTTGAGTATAAGAAACACTTGGGTTTGATAAGCTTGGTTTTGTTACAACAAAAAAAGCACAGGGCGTTGGCGTGCATAGGCCAGTAACTTCTTTCCATGCTGGATTAAACCAGCTTACATTAGAAGAACTCATGTTGAGCTTGTAATTTCTTGTTGGCTTGCTTGCGTTATTTACAAATAAGCAGCTATAATATCCATTATTCTCATTTACTAGAGGTCCGTCACAATAATATTTTCCTCCAGTTCCAACATGAGTTGCTTCAAATGAAACATTCGCATAACTTATTAAACCATCTTTTGCTGGGCAATCTGTTGTTACGTTTCCCCTGAAAGTTATGTTTTCTTCTTCTCTAACAAACCTATTTTTAGTTGAGTTTGGAGAAGCTACATAATTTACCAGTTGACCAATAATTCCGATAGTAAACCTTTCACTTTCGTTATAGTAATAACACTCTCCACCAGCTCCTATGGTAGAGTTGTAAAAGGCAAACCATTGCTGGTAGCCAACATCAAACCTGCAATCTGGGTCAAAGTTAAAAGTAACATTTCCTGGAAGTGAAGCATATGTTTGATTCGAACCAACAAAAATGTAATTGTTCCCATCAATAGTAACGTTAAAGCTTATTCTTGCTTGAGCAGAACCGTAAGAACCTACTGCTCTATTTCTTGTCAAATCAAAAACATAAACTTTTAAAGGCAAGAAGCCAGAGGCTCTTGTTATGTTTGTATCATTTCCGTAAACGTAAATTATTGTTATGTTATCCTTTGTTATTTCTGGTCCTGAAGTTGTTACTGTAGAAGTTTGCCCTACTTCGTCTGTCAAGTTAAACCTAAACCAATTGTCATTTCCTACATCAAAATAAGTTGAGTTACAGCCATAAGGTTCAACAAGAGTAAAGCTACAAACTTGCCATTCACTACTCCCAGGAATTATCGTTGAATTTACATAACGCCAAGTTGAACCATCATCTGTTGAAACAAATAAGCTGCAATTAACTGCATCTAAGTCTGTATCTTTAACTTCTATGCTGAAGTTGTATTTAGAGCCCCAACCTCCTGTGCTTGGACTCACTTGTGGTTCTCTGTAGCTGGGAGGTAGGTTTGTTAACTCAAACCAATCATAATAGTAAGTTGTGTTTGAATTGAAATACTGCTTAGCGCTGCTCAAAATTATGTCGTAATAGCCTGGTGGCTTGAAAGTTGTGTTGTAAGTGCAATTGTAAGTTCCATTTCCCCAATCTTGCCAGGGATAGCAGTTATCTATTGTGCTATCATCAGGCCTTCTTATCCTTATGGGATAGCTTATCCCTTCTGTTGAATGTGGAATGCTTGGAGTTTCTTCATCTATGTAGCCTGAGCAATCACTTTTTACATCAAGTGTTATTGGAATTAAAGTTCCTGTTCCGTTGATCCAGCCTGGTGGAGGATATTCTAAGTTGCTGTAAAGCTGACCATAAACATAAACTGTTGCATTTGTTGTTGAAGCAAATGAATAACAAGAATCTGTTAGCTCAACTTTCCACCATTGCCTTCCAGTGTAATAGCTACAGTTAGGATCAAAATCATAACTGAACATTCCTTCTTCATCAGTAACCAAAGGAATGTAAGAATCAAATGTTGTTCTGTTTTTTGTTATGTAGATTCTTCCGCTAATTCCTGGTTCTGTTACTCTGACTCCTCCTTTTGACCAATCAGTTATACTTGCTTTTAACACAGAAGTTTCTATTCCCATTCTATTAACGCTTGATTCATCCCCTTCTTCAACAGTTAAGGAAGCTAAATCGGGAGAAATAGTAAAGCTTTCTTGTGAGCTTTCTGACTTAAATCTTTTATCTGTTGAATAAAGGTTATCTGTTGCATTGAACTTGAAAAATCTTGTTCCAATATTTTCACAAGAAAATGTTTTATTAAACTTTAGAGCACCAACATCTATTCCCACACATGGTGGAGAACAAACTAGAGAATCTACATATTCCCATTGGCCAGTTAAATTGATCCAAAAACTTACATTCACTAAACTTCCCAATTCACCTGTATAATCTTCATCTTCAACATCAACTTGGAAGAACCACAAATCTCCCCAACCGCTCGTGTATTCTTTAGTGGAAACATAACCTGAGCCGGTTGTTAGTGTTGGTCTTGAAGCTATGTACAAAGCATTTTGCTCAAAAACTTGTTCAGAAGAATTGTAATAGCTTTTGCTCGCGTTAAAGCTAACATTCCAATAGCCATAATCTAACTCAGGGTCAGAATTTAAAGTTAAGTTTGAAATCAAGCAGCTATATGTTCCATTGTTATAATCGGTTATGCTTCCAATTAAAGAGCAATCTTTTGTAGTTTCTCCTCTGTACAGATAAAACATTGGTGTTGATTGATTAACTCCACCACAATCATCAGTAACATTTCCAATCAGCATGATAGAATCAGCTGG
>JAWBTN010000071.1:0-5679 GCA_039000415.1 Candidatus Aenigmatarchaeota archaeon
ATTCTCCTCAATTTTCATAGAAGGAGAAAAATTGAAGATTTTGGTAACTGTTGTTTATGCTCTCGGAACATTACAATTTCCTTATTCACTCCATTTCATGAATCACGCTACTGCAACTTTCTTCGCTTTCCTCTCTTTTTACATTTTTTTCTTCAACGACGATTGGAAAAAAATGTTTTTATCTGGAATATTCTTAGGTTTTGCAGTTGTTGTAGATCATCTCTTGCTATTATTCGCATTTCTTTTCCTCTTTTATTCTCTTTTCAAAAAGGGAAAACTCTTTAAATTCATATTTCCAGCTTTTCTACTAGCTACAATCCCTTTAATGGTTTACAATTACTTAAATTTCGGTAATCCTTTGATTTTTGCCAGTAGTTACGTGGATAGGAACATTTTCACCCAAGCTTACGAAATATCTCAACATTCTTTACAAATTAAGAAATTTTCCATTTTCGATTTCGATCAAATAATTCGAATTTTACACCTAGAGGCCAAACCGAACCCATTTATAATGTTGAGGTTGTTGTTTTATCCCTACAGAGGATTTTTCTTTTATCACAGCGTTCTTATCCTTTCGATTCCTGGTTTATTCATAATGAGGAAGAAATATAATTTGGAGACATTTTTCTCATTTTTCTTGTTATTCTCATTCACCCTAGCTATTTCAATGAGAAGGGTATGGTGGGGTGGATTTTGTTTCGGTGAAAGATATTTTTTACCGATAACACCTTTCTTATTCATACCAGTTATCTACTTGATCGGATTAAAGGAAAAAGTTAGAAAAATTTTCTTCATATTGGCTACAGTTTCCATTTTCTTCAACGTCCTAGGACTCAATTTCGCTGAAGATTACGCTTACGATTGGAGTTCTATGGATGTAAGAGAAAATTGGCTCAAAGATCAAAACAGTTTCAAAATACTTTACAACCCAATCTTTGACCATTACCTCCCACAATTCTTAAAATATGGGCCTAGGAGTAGAATTCTGGAAGAACTTTTGAATGGATATTTTTACGATATAGACATAAGAATTTCACAACAACCTTGCGGGTTCAAATGTGAAAAAGTCTATGAGCACAAACCTTTTCTCTCTTTGTTGATCTTCTCTTTACCGCTATTTTTCTTCAAAAACCTTTTAAGCGATTTATTCAAGAAACTTAGAATTGGGAAAAAAACATGAGTAAAATTTCTGCATGGAACAAAGGAGTTATAATTCTAATTTTTTCCCTAGTTTTTTCAAGAATTTTCTTCCTACATCCAACTTTTTCGGATGAAAATTTTTACTTCAACGTTGCAAAAAATCTTGTAGAAGGTTTACTTCCGTACAAAGATTTTTTCTTCGCCCATCCACCCCTTCAAATTCTTTTACTCGCTTCTTTATTCAAAATTTTTGGGGCTTTTTTTATGACCGGAAAAATTTTTACCCTTTTAACATCATCTCTTTGTATTTTAATGGTATACTTGATTTCAAAAAATCTATACGATGAGAAAACAGGATTTGTAGCGGCTGTGATTTTTTCAATATTTCCAGCTTTCATCTCTTTTTCACTTATAGGTTACGGTATGTGGGAATCTTTACTCTTCTTCTTGATTTCTTTTTATCTTGTACTGAAAAACAAAGTTTTCAAATCTTCTTTATTTTTTGTTGCGGCGATTTTCACAAGATACATAGCTTTACTATATCTTCCATTCCTCCTCCTAACGATTCATCTAAAAAAAGGAAAAATTTCCCATTTTTTAAAATTTTTCATTTCAATTTCTTCACCCATTTTTCTGTCTCTCTTAGCAATTTTTAAAGGATTTTATTTCCAACAAACTTTTGAATACCATTTAACCTCAAAGCTTGGTGTGAAAGATGCAAATCCAATGCAATATTGGAGTATTGGCTTCTTCACTTTTTTCTTGGCCATATTCACAATTTTCATTTCATTCAGAGAAAAAGACAGAAAACTGTTATTCCTATCTTTAACTGCTTTAACAACAGACTTAGTAATATTACTTTTTTTCAACTTATTCTTTTACCATTATTTTTTGATCTCACTCCCTCTTTACGCTATCTGTACAGCTAGAAGCTTTAACATTTCAAGAGATTTTTTAATAAGATTTTCACTCTTAACCATAGTCCTTCTTTCATTAATTTCAAATTCAAAAACTATTGATTTTTACCTCAACCCACATCACTCCAAAACCTTCAAGATTTTTGAAAGTTTGATAAAGAATGAAACTGAGGAAGATGAAAAAATATTCGGAGAGCCTGTGATTACAAATTACCTATCATTCATCACAGGAAGGAAAATAAGCGGTAATTTTTTTGATTCATACTTATCTCATATTATTTTTGAGGGTGAAGAAAAAGTGATTGAGATATTGAATGAAGAAAAGCCTAAGATTTTAATCGAAGCTAATTTTGGGAAAGAATATTATCTTTCTAGCCAAAAATTCAAGGATTTCGTATCGAGAAATTATGAGTTGGTGGAGAAAATAGAAAATACTCAAATTTATTTTGTTTACAGACTAAAAAATAAATAGGGGATATGAGAAAATTGCAAAAAATTTGGGTTTTGCTCTTGTTTTTGACTTTTCTCATAGTTTACGCTATCAACTTTTCAAATTTTGGTGAAATAGTTTTTGCAGCAACTCCAACCCCATCTCCACCTTCTGTTTCAGATTCACCAGATCCTCAGCAAGGTGGACAAGTAGTAACGTTTTCTTGTCCTTCTTGTACAAATAGCACTCCTGGAGAAACTATAAAACTTTACATCTGCAAAGCTTCAGATTGTAGCGATTGCAGGACCCAAAAAACAGCGGTTTCAAATTTACCTACTCTTTGGTCAAACGGAACTTCTATTCAAGTTAGTCCAGGAAACACAACCGATACAGGCAACAACAATTGGGGTTATTTCAGTATTTACGATGCATCCACCACAACAAGTTATAGCGCTAGTTGGACTTGGGATTTTGGTTCAAGTCGTACAGGGAACTTCAGTATTTTATGGTTAGGGAAATTAACATCAACTACAAACACAGGCTTTTCCTCTCAAGTTATTTACAATATCTCAGTTTCCAACGATGGAACTACATGGACCTACATTGATCGAGATTACTTGAACGCAGGTGTTGGTCAAACTGGGCTTGGGTATACTTATACAAATTACCATTTAACGAAAGTCTACGGGACGTATCGCTACGTAAGGGCGAACATGACAAGTACAGCTACAGGTAGGGCCTATAACGCAACTTTATGGGTAGATTTTGTTAGAGTAGATGAAGAATTTACGAGCAATTGCTGGAATTTTTCTTCGGCAGTATCCTCTAACCCAGCCTGTACTTATAAGTGTCCCTCATGTACTTATGCTGTAAATACATATTACGCCACTACATGCTCTCAACAAGATTATGCATGTACCGCAACAACTTCCGCTTTAACCTTTACTTGTAAGAAAGAAAACTTATGCGCTTGTTCAGCAGGAGAATGTTACAGTGGTACAGGTAGCGGTGTGAATGAAGGATGTAAACAAGATCCAGATGGTTCTGGGGCATGGTGCTGTAATACCAATCAATGCTCTCACGATGGCTCTTGTTATACTTTAGTAGAATTACCTTCTTCTGGAGCATCAGCCTGCATCTTGGGTGAAAATATTGCACACAACACTCAAGGCTCAACAAATTATAGATATGCAGTTTACGATGGACAGCTTTATTATTGTGGTACAAGCAATGAGGATAAAGATCCTTATCCAGAAACAGCAGATTTGATCCCAAGGGCTAAAATAGGAGCATGTCAGTGTAATTGGGACGGAACCTGGAATTGTGGTGGAATAATAAAAATAAGGGGAACAAGGATAAAAATAGTCAGCTGACTGAAATAGATATTTTACCTCCTGTTTGTTGGTCTGTTACTTCAAAAATCCCTTTTTGGTCGAATTGATAATCAAACCAATTTCCAGCGGCTATAGGTATTTCAAGTGGAGGGTAATTGAAAGTTATCACATGCTCTTTCTCATCCATATTCACAAATTTTACGATTTCCCCAACTCTTATTTTCAGTTCAGATGGTTCAATTTTATCAGGATAGATAAAAACTTCATTCGCAGCTCTTATTTTTTCCTCTATTTTTATCAGAGTGGTTGTTGTTTGAAGAGTAGTTGTTGTTTGTTCTATTCTTTCAACTTCTCCACCAAAAAATAAGAAGTAGCCAGATATAATAGAAACGAGTACAAGAAAAACTGCAACTATCCGTATAACTTTCATAAATATTTGTTGAATTTAATAAAAAATAACTTTATAGATATTTTTAACTCTCTTTTTCGATTTCAAAATTTGAAGAATTCACGATCTTTATTCTTCCTCTCCTCCCTATTTCAATAACTTCACTTTCATTTTTTGGTACTGTTGTGGTTGTTTGATCTTTTTTTGTGGCAATTTCTCTATCTTTTAAGATTTTTGAAGTTGTGAAGGAAATTAATAGGAGAAACAGGGTTATTAGTAAGAAAATCATTATTTTGCGTTGAGCAATTCTTTTCATATTTAAATTTTGGAATTTCAGATAAATAAATCGAACTTCACATGACGTAATAGAACTCTATTATGTCATTCCAACCAGTTCCTGATGTTGTTTTCAAGTAAACTTCAATTGGTTGAATTTCAGCAGTGCATCCAGAAACAGCAATGCTAGCTTTTGCCAGAACTCCTGCGCCACTTCCACTTATTTGTGTAGATGGTGCACAGCCTGGTAGTGAAATGTTCATGTAAGTTGTTGCAGAACCACCTAGTCTCGCTAAAACGTTAATGTAAGATGGTTTTATGCCATAAGTTTCATTCAAAACTGCTGTTAATTTTTTAATTAAAACATAAGTTGTGCTTGTTGTCGAGACGTTAGTTTCATCCCCAGCATAAAACATCTTCAAACCTTTTATTTTGTAGCTACCAGTTGCTGCTCCATCGTTTATTTCTATATCTCCACCGTAAACTTCTAGTTTTGAAGAAGGTGAAGTAGTTCCTATACCGACATTACCTGCTTCATTAACCATAACAACAGGGGTCGTTCCAATATTATTTGCTAAAGCGTTTGGCACATCTCCAGTTACAACAAAGGAACCATCTATTAACCAACCTCTTATTTCAGCAAATCTTTCATTCACATCATTAGTAACTAAAACTTCGACAGCTTTTGCTGACCCAATTGTAGTATTACATTCAAAAATTGCTGCATAAGGTTGTCTTATTGGACTAGTTGGTGTCATTAAGGCTTTAGTTAATCCACATCTCTTGAAAGCATCTCTTAAACTATTTGTTAATCGTTCTTCCCATGCATCATAAGAGGTTAAAATACCGATAGTATTCTTGTTCATTCTTGTTGTAATATTATTGGCTAAATTATCTGATTCAGAAGCATAACCATAAGTATCAAAAGTGGCATCATAAATTATTGAATAGTCTGCTTTATTAATTACTGTAAATCTTAAACCTCTTCCATTAGTATCATAAATAGTCATATTTCCTATTTTTAGTACTCTGTTTGCATTATTGTTTAATCCTGTACCTCTTATATAAATTGGAACTATTCTTGATATAACATCTGTTTGAAAGTTATCTGCTTTAATACTTCCTTCAACATCTAATTTTGCTTGTGGTGAAATAGTTCCTATACCAACTCTATCATTAGCAGCATCAACATAT
>JAWBTN010000072.1:0-5641 GCA_039000415.1 Candidatus Aenigmatarchaeota archaeon
AGTACATGAGACAGTACACTCAGAGAGAAGATGTTAGAGAAAGGAAGAGACAGTACATGAGACAGTACAATCAGAGAGAAGATGTTAGAGAAAGGAGGAAACAGTACATGAGACAGTACACTCAGAGAGAAGATGTTAGAGAAAGGATGAGACAGTACATGAGACAGTACACTCAGAGAGAAGATGTTAGAGAAAGGATGAGACAGTACATGAGACAGTACACTCAGAGAGAAGATGTTAGAGAAAGGAAGAGAGAGTACCAGAAACTACGTGCAAATATTTTAAGCTTAGTTTTATGTTCACTTTATGATTTGGGGGAGCAACAGCACAAGAATTGTCTGCTACTATTCAACAAATTACAAGAATAAAAGTGCGCCCTTCTACAATAGAAAAAGTTTTTGAGAAATCAGTATTAAGCGAAAATTGGTATGAAATCATTGAGAACAACCCTAAGAAATATAGGATAAGAAAAGATCATTGGTTTGTTGAAAAGTTCCTTAGTTTATTATCAGAGAAAGACAAGGATTAAAAAAATAGTTAATTTTGTAGAAGAGAGAAAAGCCATGAAAATACTCTTTCCTGATAAAGAATAGCTAAAAAGATTGCTGACGAGAAAATTGTTGTTCTCGATGAAACAAGCTGTGAAAAGGTTAATGAAATCGAATTCTAAGAAAATACCTTAAATTATATAATCGTCCCCCATGAACATTGTAAGACAAATTCTCTTTATGTCATCTATCTTAGAAATTTTATGGTTAAAATTGTTCCATACTAAGGAAAATTTGAAGAAAATTTAAATAATAAACATGAAGTTCATCCTTACTTGCGACCCAGGCTTGGAAGATATAGTAAAACTAGAGTTAAAAGAAAAAATAAAAAGCGCGAAATTTTTGGGCAAGTTCAAGAACTTGCAGGGAAAAGTTTTGATCGAAGCTAAATCTTCGAAAAAATTGTTTTCTTTGAGGTCGATTCACCACATATCGACTCTAATATCTTCTTTCCAAATTTCAACTCTTGACAGAAGTGGATTGGAAGAAATAGCCCGGGAGCTTGAGAAGATAAACCTTAACGGTGTACTGAAGAACAAAAAGAGTTTCAGGATTACTTCTCAAAGGGTTGGGTTGCATTCCTTCACTTCAGTTGATGTCCAAAAAATTGCTGGAAGAGTTGTCCAAGAGAAGTATGGCCTTGATGTAGATTTGGAAAATTTCGATGTTAACTTGAGAGTAGATGTTTTCGGGAAAGATGTTTTGATTTCTTCTCAATTAACGAGAGAATCTTTGTACAAGAGATTTAAACTTCCTTTTGTACATCCAGCAGCGATAAAGTCAACAATAGCTTACGGTTTGATAAGGATAGCTGATGTTAAAAAGGGCGAAGTAGTGGTTGATCCCATGTGTGGTGGTGGAACGATTCTCCTTGAGCTTGCTGACATATTCCGAAAAAACGTGGAAATTTTTGGAAGCGATATAAACCCGAAATTCGTGGATGGTGCGATAAGAAATGCTAAAGCTAACAAACTGGATGAATTCATAAATTTCAGGGTTTTAGATGCCACGAAGCTCGAAGAATTTTTTGAAGAGAATTCTGTGGATAAGATAATAACCGATTTACCTTACGGTATAAGGATGAAGAGGAAGAATTTGAAAATTCTGTACAGAGATTTTTTGATCTCAGCTCATAATATCTTGAAAGAAATCGGAAGAGTTGTGGTTTTAACGGCTAGAGCCGATTCTTTCAGGATATTAGTTTTTAGGGAAAAAATTTTCAAGATAGTTGAAGAAAGGGTTGTGGAATCCGGAGGTTTATATCCACACGTATTCGTTCTAGAGAAGTTGTAAGAAAGACTTAAATCCTTTTTTTATCAGTATAACATCATGGTTAAAAAGAAGTATGAAATAGTGAAGCGGGAAAAAAAGAGTTGGAACGGTAGAACAGTTTACAGGATAGTTGCGTTGCGTGATTTTGGCTACGTTAAAAGAGGTATGGAAGGAGGTTTTATACAAAGTGAATACAACCTTTCCCATGAAGGTAACTGTTGGGTTTTTCCGGATGCAATAGTTTGTGATCATGCCCAAGTTTTTGATGATGCAATAGTTTGTGATCACGCTATAGTTTACCAAGCGGCAAAAGTTTACAATAAAGCTAAGGTATGTGGCAAAGCTAGGGTTGGTGGCGAGTGTAAAATTTTCAACCACGCTAGAATATATGGAAACGTTAAAGTTAGGGATAGAGCTAGAGTTTGTGATTCAGCCATGCTAACAGATGAAGTCACGATTTCTGGCAAAGCTAAAGTTTATGGAGGAGCTTATGTTTGTGGTAGGGTTAAAATAAAAGATAACGCTAGGGTTGGTGGAAAAGCTAGGATTTACGGTAATGTTGAGATCGGTGGAAATTGTTTAGTGTATGGTGACGCAATACTCATGGACGAAGTTAAAGTTTTCGGAGACGCAAAAGTTGGGGGAGGAGTGGAATTATGCGGAAGAACTAGAGTTTATGGCAATAGCTTTCTGGAAGGTCCTTTGAAGTTTAAAGATGTTGATTTGAAGGATGTGGATATCAATTTTAAGAAGAAGTTGGAAGCCAAGGATGAAAATGAATTGAGAAGACTCTTGGGTTTTTTGTATTAATTCGTTCTGAGGAATTGTGGATTAAAAATTTTAGATCAATTTAAAAAATTTTGGAAAATAGATATAAACAGTATTCTAAAAAAGAATTATGGAACTTTCTGAAGTTATAGAGAAGAGAAGGAGCATAAGGAAATACAAGAGAGAAGTGCCGAGCGACGATTTGATTAAAAAATGTATAGAAGCTGCTTGTTTTGCTCCTTCATCTCACGATTCTCAACCATGGAAATTCGTTGTTGTTAAGGACAAAGAGAAAATTTTGGCTTTAAGCAAAACTCAGCCTTACTCAGCTTTTTTGGCCAATGCTCCTGTAGTTATAGTTGCTCTAGCTGAAGAAAGCAAGAGCCCAAGACACTGGGTTGAAGATTTAAGCTGTGCTATAATGCTACTGATGCTAAAAGCTACTGAGCTTGGCTTAGGCACTTGCTGGAATGCTGTTTATTCACCTGAAAGCAAAGAAAGGGAAGATTATGTTAGAAAAGTTTTGGGGATTCCGAGCAAGTATAGGGTTTTGGCTAATATAGGCTTGGGCTTTCCCGACGAAAAACCTGGAAAGAAAAAAGTGAAAAGTTTCGAGGAAGCAACTTCTATATGATTTGAAATCTTTCTTAAACTTCAAGCTCAAATTCATCTTTAGGCTTGTATTCCCCGCTCAATGGCTAGATTGGTTTAAACTCCTAGTTGCATTAATGCGTTAAACCGTTAAAAAGCTCCACCAAGGCTTTTCGATTTTCTCTATTCTTCCATTTTCAACGTTAACTTCAGTTTTTATTGGAATTTTTACCGGAATTAACCAAAGCAACTTTGCTTCTTTTGTACCTTCGATCTCATAAACAACTTTATCTTCAACTTTTTTTAGCTCAATTTCTTTTATTTCTTGCTTTTCTTCGACAATTGCTATTTGTTCAGCCAAATTCGGCATTATGTTGACAAAAACTTCTTTTTTCGGAGTTTCAACTTTCAAAGAAGAATTTTCAAACTTCAAAGTTTCTTTGGTTAAAGCAACCACACCTTCAACTTCCAATTTCACGATTTTTTCTTTTTCATCTACTTCAACTTTAACATCAACTTCCGGTTTCGCCAAGCTTGAAACTCGTGGAGGTAATGCAGGCAAAACAGGCTTAACTTCAATTGAAATTAAAGGAATTCCTTCCACACCTTTGAATTCGATAGGCTTCTCTTCAATCAATACAGGCTTTTCAGCCAAAGGAGAAATCTTGACACTGGCTTCTGTTGGTAATGCTATTATAGGCTTAGAAATTTTTTCTTCAGTTCTACCACAATCTTGAGGGCAACTTTCTTTAGTTTCTGGACAAGGACATCCCAAAGCCATGCAAACTACTTCTTGGCATATTCCATCACCGCACAAGTTTTTGCATCCTGGAGGCAAAGATTTAATTTCTTCTGCTTTTCTTATATCAATTTCTATTGGCTTGGTTGCTTGCGTTGGAATTTCCTCGATTTTTGTTTTAATAGCTTCAATAGGAATTGCTATTTCAGTTTGAGCAAGGACAGGAGTCAAAAGTAGCAAAGCAATCGATAAAAATAGGTATTTTGTTTTCATATTTATCGATTGAATTTTTTTAATAATAATTATTTTAGATAAAAACCAACTAAACTTCCAAGCTACATTCTTCTGCAGCTTTATCTTCCCTCAACCTTTTGAAGCTTGGTGCTCTCAGCTTTAAATCTTCTGTTAGCTCTAAAAACTGAACTTCACAAACAAGCTTTGGCTTGCACCATTTAACCTTTTCAAGAATAGAAGGCTCTTCTTCAAAAACATCAAAAGGATTTTTCTCGATTTCAATTTTCTTGAGTTGTTGAGTTAGCTCTTCCAAATCTTTCTCATCCCAACCCGTACCAACACGACCAATATACCTAAGCTTTCCTTCATGCATCGCTCCAAGCAACAAAGCTCCAAAGTATTTCTCTCGCTTGCCTTCTCCCAAAGTGTAACCACAAATTATTGCATCTAAGCTGTTTAAAGCTTTGATCTTCAACCAATTCTTGCTCCTCTTACCTATTTCATAAATTGAATCAGTTCTTTTCGCCATTATTCCTTCCAAACCTTTAGCTTTAACTTCTTCGAAAAATTTTTCACCCTCGCCAATAACATAAGCTGAAATCAAAACTCTTTCACCCTCTTCAACAATTTTCTCCAAAATCTTCTTCCTTTCGATCAAAGGCAACTCAATCAAATCTTTTCCATCCAAGTGCAAAACATCAAAAACAACGAGCGTGGCAGGATTAAGCCTTGATAAAATTTCAGCTCTTGCTTTGCTTCCGACATGCTCCCTTTCGGCCAAAAGATAAAAATCTGGCTTCCCTTCCTTAAAAACAACAAGCTCGCCATCAAGAATTGCTTGCTGAGCATCAACATCTTTCCAAAGCTCTCTCATCTCTGGATAGCGATCTTGAAACCAGATGCCACGCCTATTCAAAAATCTGACTTCTTTTTTCTGTTTGTCGATGTAAGCTATTGTTCTGGTGCCGTCGAACTTTATCTCAAAACAAAATTTATTATCGCTAAAAGGCTTGGCAATTTCAGCAAGCATTGGTTTTATAGCTTTATTCCAAAGACTCATAGTTATTTCTCTTCAAACTTCTTTTTCTTTTTCGCTTGTTCAATACTTGCTTTCAAAGCTTCCATAAGACTTTTAGCTTCCGCTACTCTCTCTTCAGCTTTAACTTCAATTTCCCTACCTTCAGCCTTAGCTTTTATCAGTTCTTTCAGTTTTTCGGTGTATTCATCCTTAAATTTAGAAGCATCAAAACCTTCTTCAGTCAGCTTATCTATCAGAGCTTTTGCAAGCTCAAGCTCCTCTTTGCTAACCACCACTAAATTCCTTAGCTCAGGCAATTCTTCCACATCTTTGATTTCTCTCAAGAAATAGAGCAAATGCATCACCAAACCTTTCCTGAAAGGTCTCAAGCAAACTAAATATTCTTTATTCTTCAAAACAATTTTTCCGATCGCAGCTTTGTTAGCAAGTCTCAGAGCTTCCACCAGCAGA
>JAWBTN010000073.1:0-4299 GCA_039000415.1 Candidatus Aenigmatarchaeota archaeon
AAACGAACTACATAAACTCAGAAACGAAACCAATATCCAATCTAATGCAATCAACGAACTCAAAAACGAACTACATAAACTCAGAAACGAAACCAATATCCAATCTAATGCAATCAACGAACTCAAAAACGAACTACATAAACTCAGAAACGAAACCAATATCCTTAAAAATGGTTTACAAGAAGTAAAAGAAGAACTTGGAGAAATACACAACTCCATACCCTATAAAGTGCTTAAAAAGATCAGAATAGTTAAATAAAAAAAGTTTTTATAGGTAGGTATAATGAAAACGGAAGAAGAGTTAAAAGAATTTTCCGAGATAGCACCATTTAATAAAACTCTATACAGAATTTACAAATTTTTGAATGGAGAAAAAATGCCCCCTTCCAAACTAGTTTTAACACCTACAGATAGATGTAATTTAAACTGTCTTTTTTGCCCAAATTATGTGGCAAGAAAAGCAGGAAGATTTAAAATGGAAGATGAGTTGAGTGATGAAAAGTGGATTAAATTTATTAGAGAGGCTATTGATATGGGAGTGAGTGATTGGATTTTTCTTGGAGGAGGTGAACCATGGCTTAGAGGAGAGCTTATTCTAAAAATTATAAAAGAGATTAAGCAAAAAGTTGAAAGTCCTTATTGTGAAGTGTTTACGAACGGGACCCTCTTCAAACCAGAAGAAATATCAGAACTTGTTGAATTAGAAATCTCACGTCTAACTTTTAGTGTTCATTGTTTAGATGAAGAATATGTTGAGCTCACAGGTGGAAGTAAGGAAATTTTCTTTAAACTTGTGGAGAATTTAAAGTTGTTCAGCGAACTGAAAAAGAAATTTGGAAAAAATAAGCCTCAAATACAAATCAATATGGTTATAAATAACAAAAATTACACCCAGATTGAAAAAATGATAAATTTTGCGAAAGGAGTGGGTGCTAATATTTTGGCCCTTCATCCCATGAGAGGATTTGAAGAAACCAAAGAAGTTATTTCACATTTAGTATTGTCTTACGAAAAAATATCAGAATTAAAAAACTATATTGAAGAAGGGAAAAAATTAGCTCAAAAACAAGGTATTATGCTAGATACAACCCCCATCCAACCTTTTATTCAAATGGAAGAAGCAAAAAAATCTGTAGAGAAATACGAAGGAACACTGAAAGACTTTTTGAAGTTAAGATGTTTTGAACCGTGGTACAGTCTGGTTGTTAATCCAGATGGTCTAGTTGGTAGATGTACTGCATACATAGTCAGAGATGAACCGTTAAACATTAGAGATATGAGTCTAAAAGAAATATGGTATAGCGAGTATCTAAATCAAGTGAGGGACAATGTGAGAAATGGTATCATGATGGTTGGATGCGAACAATGTGGTTTAATGAGTACTACAGCTACATTAAAAAAAGCATTTATGTACATGAGTGATTGGATTGATGGAAAATTAACACTTGAACAAATCAAACAAATCCTAAAAGGATTATCAATGGTGTGAGTTATGTTGAAAAAAGAATTTGGAAGAAAAGTCTTTGTTCTTGCTATTCCCCACTTTGACTGGAAACTTGTTGAGTTGATGATGAAGAAAGGATATTTCAAAAATCTCAAAAAATTGATGAAGACGGGAACTCGAGGGTCGATTTGGATTAAAGGGGAAGAAGTAAATACACCAGTTGAATTCACCTCCATGATAACGGGTGTTGATCGAAGCAAACATGGGATAGGATATGGTGAACAAACAGATAAAGAATATGTTAAAGACGGAAGAATGATAAATCGTTTGGATATTAAAGTACCAACCGTTTGGGAAATAGCAGAAAGAAATGGTAAAAAAGTTGGAATATATAATTGGGTTGTGACCTGGCCGCCCACAAAAGTGAATGGTTTTATGATTACAGGAAGACTTTCTCAAGATGATAACATAACTTATCCAAAAGAATTAAAAAAAGAGCTCCTTCAGTTAAATTCTAGGTTTGATAGAGATGAACTGAGAATAACAGATCATTGTCATAATTTTTTCCATCCTAAAACAGCTATTTATTTAATTGAAAAATATAAACCAGATCTTTTTCTTGGTATGTATGAAGCTGCACATGGAAGAGATCATATGTGGTGGGCATTTATCGAGCCAAAAGAAGCGAAAGCTAAACTTGGAATAGATATCGATAGAAATCAAATTGAAAAATATAGGAAAAAACTTTTTGATCTTTTTAAAATTCTAGATATATTTTTTGGAGAAGTGAGGAAAAAATGGGCGGAGGCCATTTTAATCGTTTTAGGTGAATCCGGAATGAGGGTAAGAGATGAAATAATTTACTCTACGGGTGGAGGGTTTACAGAAATGTTTGATGAACTTAAACTTGGAATAAAACTATATGCCTACGATCTTTATCCACCCCATCTTCCAAAAGCAAAGCCGAGATTATACGTTCCAGGAAAAACCAGTTACGAAAAAAAGCGTATAATAAATTCATTACAAAAAATCAAAATCAAGAAAAATGGAGAAAATTTTTTCAAAGAAGTAAGATGGGATGGTGATTGGCTTTCATTTTCCTTTAACTTTCATCCAGCTTGGCTTGAGGATGTTGATGACCCATATATTGAGGTAATACTTCCAGACAAAAGAGTTCATAAAATACGAATAACCATACAAACAGGTTGTGGAACTCATTCAAAAGGAGCCGTTTTCATAGCCAACGGACCAGGTATAAAGGAAAATTATATATTGAAGAAAAAAATTTACAGTGTAGATATAGCACCAACGATACTTCACTTGCTTGGGTGTAATATACCAAAAGGAATGGATGGTAGAATTATAACCGAAATGTTAAAGTGATGAATATGGAAATAAAATTGAAAGAATTACAAATCCATCTCACGAACAAATGTAACCTCCATTGTATTTTTTGCGACATTCCAAATCAAGGAACTGAAGATTTAAGCGACGATAAATGGGAAGAGATCACTCAAGATATTTGCTACCTTAAACCTTTCAATCTCACGATTTCGGGGGGTGGGGAACCATTACTCAGATCACAACTTCTCATGAGAATAATAAGAATGGTTAAAGAAGAAGGAATTAAAACAAGTGTTATAACGAATGGAACCTTAGTCTCACAAAAATTGGCTAGGGAAATAGTGGAGTCTGAATGTGATGAATGGAGAGAAAGTATTCATACACCTTTTACAAAGTTAGATGAACTAATTCGTGGCAAACCTTATTTAAGAAAAAGTTTTCGTGGAATAAGTTGGATAGCAAAATGGAAAGAAAAATTGAAGAGCAAACTTCCAAAACTTGTGATATTCATGACTTTGACTAAATTTAACATTCATCATGTACCTGCGATGATAAGAAAAGTGAGTTTATTAAAAGTTAATTCAATTCTTCTTAGGATTGTAAATCCTCCTACCAATGAAAAAGTGTATCCAACTATATCACAAAGAGAGACTTTGATTAGGAATTTAGAAAATTATAGAAAAATGGCAAATCGATATGGAATCAAGTTAGAGTTAGCTTTTATTCCAGAAGATTTGTTACAGGCAGATGGTGGTAACATAGTTTGTTTGATTCCATTTCATGAGTTGGTTGTATTCGCAGATGGAAGGGTTTCTGTATGTTGTAACTTTATAAAAGATGGAATTAATTCTCCTGCTGTTGATAGTTTGAAAAACAAGAATCTAAAAGAAATTTGGTTTGGTAAAAAATTCAATGAGTTTAGGAAAAAAATGTTAAAAGGTATTAAAATTAAGAAATGTAGAGAATGTACTCCAGATTTTAAGACTACGGAAAGAGAATACAGGAAGAAACTGTTAAGTCAACTTAAAAGCTGATGGGTTTCTTCTAACATTTTAATAATCGGAAGGGAGTAAGGACATTTTTTTTCACATATTCCACATTTTGTACACAATTCTGCTTTTTTCTGTTGATTTGAATATTGCCATTTGGCAAAACTCAAATATCCATAACGTGTTGCTCTTATATATAATTTTAACAAATCTGGGATAGGAATTCCAATTGGACATTCACAATACCTACACATCCTACAAAATTTTCTTCCCAAAAACCCTTCTACATTTTTAATCAATTTTTTAATTTCAGATTTTGTGAATGGTTGAAAATCTTTAACAACTTCTATACTCTCTTTTATTTGCTGAGAGTCTTTTAATCCTATTAAAGCCGTATGAACAGCGTCATTAGAAAGAACAAATTTTAAGGCATTTTCAACTGTCATTTTTTCCACATTAATTTTTTGGATATCTCCCTCGTACTTCGGTTTTGCTAAAATACCAGTAGCTAAGGGGGCTGCC
>JAWBTN010000073.1:4309-5557 GCA_039000415.1 Candidatus Aenigmatarchaeota archaeon
TAGCCAAAGGAAATATTTTTTCAGCCATCCTATGAACAAGATTGTAAAGAATTGTAGTTACCTCAAACTCACCTGTTTTTATGGCTTTTTCCACAACATCTATTCTATGATTGAAAATACCAGCGCACTTAATCAATCCCATTCTCTTAGCTTTTTTTAACGCTTCTAGAATATTTTCATTACATTTCCAAACTTCATAAATGGGTATAGGTTTAACACCCAATTTATTTATACTGTCTTTGATATCATTTAATAAATTTTCACCATCTTTGGCTTCTGACCTTGCGACTATATGTATTTTTTTTTTATTATTCCCCATTGCTTTTCCTATGAATTCTTCGTCATATTCTTTACCAATATCGATTAAGTTTATACCATTCTCTACAGCAAAATTTATTGCTTCACTTGTTTTTTCCAGAGGATCTTTATTTCGGTTGAATACACCTCCACCTAAACTGATAAGTGAAACATCAAGATCAGTTCTACCCAGTTTCCTATAAATCATGTTCTTTAATTGTGTTTTTAAGCTATATTTAGATTTTTTTATATTCAATTATAATGGAAGAAATAATCAATAGGTTAGTAAAGTGGTCAAAGGGAAAAAAAGCACCACCACAAAAAGTTTTAATTTATCCTACTAATAAATGTAATTTGAAATGTCCCTTCTGCTTCCAAAGACTTAACCCTTATGATTACTCAAAAGATTTACCAAAAGAAAGATGGTTCAACTTAACAAAAGAACTTTGTGAAATTGGAGTAGATATACTACAAATAAGTGGTGGTGGTGAACCAATGATGGTTCCAGAAATTACAATAAAAATGATGGAAATAGTGAAAGAGTATGGTGTAACAGGTAGGATTGTGAATAACGGAACACTTTGGAGAGAAAAAGATATTAAAAAAGTCGTGGAAATAGGGTGGGATAATGTTATTTTTAGCGTTGATGGTGCAACACCAGAAGTGAATGATAAATCAAGAGGTGTTAAGGGAACTTTTGAAAAAATAATTAAAAACATAAAACTTTTTAATCATTATAAAAAAGTTTTAGGCAAGGATATTCCATTAATAGAGTTCAGCACAGTAGTTTCGAAAATTAATTACTTTCAACTTGGTGAGATAATTAAACTTGCTCATGATTTGAAAATAAACAACATAACTTTTGAGCCTGTTTTTGTGAGTAATCCCGAAGTAGAAAAATTAAAAGTTTCAAAAAAAGAAAGAGATTTCATAATGAAGAATATTCCTGAA
>JAWBTN010000074.1:0-5530 GCA_039000415.1 Candidatus Aenigmatarchaeota archaeon
GTGCTAAATGACCCCGATACAGTTCCTTTTGACATAAGATCTTTACAACAAGAAAAAGTAGAAAAACAAGTAAAAGAAATAGAAGTAAAGGTAGAAGCAGAGGCAGAAGTAGAAGTAGAAAAAAACAAAGTAGTAGCTATTAATCAAGATAATCAAATTGAACAAAGAGGTATAAAAGGATTAAAAGAGGAGGAAAAACTGATTGCCTTCCACTGTGCTGACTTAGATTTAAAAGAAAGAACTATTATAGAAAGAAGTTTTAGAAGTAAAAATGGCTTAAAGATCCTAGTCGCAACACAAACTTTAGCATATGGAGTAAACCTTCCAGCCGATATGGTAATAATCGGGATTAATAATCTCCCAAAAGGAAGATTAATACCCAGTTTAATTGACTGCATCCAAATGGCTGGTAGAGCTGGACGATTTGGTATCTCTGATAAAGGAATCGTGACTTTCATGTTCAAAAATAGTAAAAATTTAGACAAAGCAAAAGATCTTTTAGAAAACATTGATTCTGACTACAATGTCTCCATTCAAGATCCAAATATTTTATTTCAAATTATTTTTTTTAACTTATCAGAAGAAGGACAGATAAGAAATCTAAAATACAATAGCTTTTTATTTAACAACCTAGCAGTTAAACCCGACAAGGTTGATAAAATTCTACACTTTCTATCTTTAGGCAAATTCATAACTTTTTCTACTCCAAAGATTGTAGAACCTAATAATCCTCACAGTAGTACCAAATACATAGAGCTCACTCCTAAAGGAAAGTTCTGCTATTCACAAAATGTCTTTCCACCACACTTAGTTCTTTCAGAGATCTTAAGTTCTCGTCGTTTTAATACCCCGCAAACTACTACCAATGTAAAATCAAGACATACCGATAGAATTTTTACATTATATGAATTATTTGGGAGAAATATAATAGAATTTTTATCTTTTGTCTCTTTATATCAGGGAGGTGGAAAGTCGACTTTAAAGCATGTATGTGATGCTTTTGAGAGTAAGCTAAAGTTCTTAAGGATTGATGGAGATTATTTTTCAAAAGTATCGCGTATAATAGAGGCTAACATACCAGCTTGGCATCAGTCATATTTAATGCTTCGGATACTCAAGAGGTTGTACTTTATTTTACTACAGGGGGGTCTTCTCAAAGAGGTTCTTGACCAACTTGAGTTTCTTTTGTCTTTAACTGCTCATGTAACTGGAACCTATTATCTTCTAGGTATTCCAAAAGGATTTAGCGATGTAAGTTATACAAGTCCTTCTTCGTTTTTGCACTTAGCAAGAGTGCTATTTTTAGCTAACAAGAGCCTTAAGATGTTTGATCCTTTAAGAATAAAGGTATTTCTTTATAGCTTTTGGTATAAGGTTTTACCGATGTATTTGGATCTGGTTTTACTATTTAAGACTACAGCTTCTGAATTAAAGAAAGACTTTGGTGCAGCTAAAAAGCTTTTACTAATAAACGCATTAAATAAGTTTGTTTACGATCTCAGAGATTTTAGCATTATTGAATATGCTATACCTTCTTTGGAAATAAATACTAGTGAAAGTGAATCTGAGTTCTTAAAGAAGAGACAGGATGCTCTCTCTAGCTTAGTATATCTACTTAGAAAAGAGCTGGAATTATTTCTTAATGCATGTAATGAAGTAATGGAGCTTCACTTGACAAACAGAGAAAAGGTAAGAGGAAAAATTAATAGAGAAAGGATCTTAGAAAACTACAAGATGATTAAAGAAGTTACTGAAAGAATAATAGAAAAAAAGACTATAAAAGTAAGTGATTTATATAGTAACCCTTTTATAAAGACAATTATTAATAAAGTTACAACTTTTTTTTTGGTAAATAAGTAAGTAGATAAGTAAATAAAAATGCAATTAACAAGTATTGGAAAATGAAGTTGTTTAAGGAAACACAAGACATGAAGCAAAACGTGGATTTTCCGAAGTTACTTAGTTATCAGTTGGAAGCATTAGATTTTTTGAGAAAAAACAGGTACAGGGGGTATATTTTACTTCCTCCTGGAGCGGGAAAGACGCTAATTACTTGTTATGCCATTAAAGAGTACATTCAATTCAATAAAGAAAGAAACAGAGAGTTAAATGTAGTTATCTTTACTCCAAAGTCTGCGATGCCATCTTGGGAAAGGGAGATAAGAAGGTTTGGGCTTGAAAGTAGAAGTATTCACATTTTGAATTACGAACGACTTTTGAAGACAAGTGAAGAGGAATTAAAAAAGCTATATCAAGCTCATTTTTTAGTTTTAGACGAGGCTCACAGAATAAAAAACATAAGGGCAAAGACAACAAGACTACTTATGAAATTTGGTTATAAAAGGATACCAAAGATTTTGCTTTCGGCTACTCCTTTTAGAGAGGCTATTGATTTATACACACAGTTTTTTGTTCTAGATCCAGGGATCCTAGGTAAATGGAGTGATTTTGTAGCTAAGTATTTCATTAAGGAAAGTAATCCTTTTGGGGGTACTACTTATATTCTAAAAGACGGAATGTGGGATGAGATCTTAGACCAGGTAAAGTCTTATGTTTTTAAGAGAGACAAAGACGAGATAGATATTTTGAGAAAAGACAAAAAGTTTTATATACTAAAAGTCCCGACGCATCCTGAATATTCTTGGGAGCGTTTTAAGAAGGAGGTTCTTCAAGAAATTAGCCAAAATTTCAAAAGGGAAATAGACGACATTGCTTTTTCTGAATTTGTTGAAGAGATAAAAGGGAAGTTTATGAGCTTCTTTAGACAAGCTCAGGTGAATAACAAGGAGAAACACAGAAAAATCGCTCTCTTCGTAAAAGCTAGGCCTAATACTGTCATTTATACTCCTTTTGTAGAAGAAGCAAAGATACTTGCCGAAATGATAGACGGTTACTTAATCACTGGTGAAACGTCTCAAAAAGAAAGAAGGGAAATTTTATCTAAGCAAGACAAACCTTTAGTTATCACTGCAGCTCTTTCTGAAGGAGCAGACCTAAACAGATACCAAAACATGATCTTAGCTGTAGTTCCCTCATCTATCATAAGGTTTAAACAAATAGTTGGAAGAATCGATCGATTATCTCAAGAGTCATCTAATTTAAACTATATTTTTGTATTAGACGAATATGGAGAAAGGATGTTTAACTTACTAAAGGAAGGAAAAAAATTAGACACAGCTTTAAAGCAAATAGTTAAAAAAGAAATAAAGAAAATACACACACAAAGGCAAAACATATAAAAAATAGGGGCTTATTAAATGAAAAAACAAAGCTAATACAATAAAATTTTAAGGAAGGAGGAAATTATGTTTATAGTAAAGATTACTTTTGACGGTAAAATAGAGAAAAAGTTTTATTTAATTAACGAACTTTACATAAAAGACGTTCTTTATTTTTTTGGTAACGAAGATCTGAGAAAAGAAGTTGAGAGGATTATTTTACAGGAAATGGAAGATACTTCTTCTAACGGGAACAGGAAGAAAGTTTATAACTTTAAATTTGAGAATACTGATATTCTTATAATGATAATAAAAAAAGAAGACCCAATTTCTAATTTCAATATAGAGCATAAAAGAAAGTTGCCTATTGAAGATAGGAGATATTTAGAGGAAAAAGTTTTATTTTCCTTGCTAAGAAATATTAGAGAGGCATGATGTCCAAATTTACAATAGTTGTCGAATTTGAAGATGGACAGAGGAAGTGTTATTCTTCTGACGTACAGGAAAGAAATTACCAATATTGGGAATCTCTTTTAAGAAAAGCGCACAGGAAAAAAGTTAAGTTATATTGCAATTGTCGTTCTTCGTATCCGTTGGAAAGTAAGAAGCTTTATGTTGCTTATTACAGGGACAGTGATACTTACGTAATAAAAACCTATCCAGGAACAAAGGAGAGGCATGCTGTTCACTGTTTTTTTAGAAGAGGAGTTATTACTATTTCCTATCGTGGTGATCAGACCGAGAAAGTAAAGAGGCCTTTTGAGAGTATAGTAAAGCAAGACAAGGATGCCATTATATTGATTCCAGAAATTGGCATTAGATCAAAGACTATAAAGGCAAAGCATAAGAATAAAGAGGAAAGGCCTGTTAGTCAAGGGAGATCTTATAGTGTAAAACGAACCAAGATATTTAAGTTTTTGAGTACCATATGGGAGATGAGTGGTTTGAACGTTTGGTCTTCTGAGAAGCATCAAGAAGCAAACCATGATTCTTTTCAGATTCTTCAAAAATCAGACATAAAAAAGTCAATTGAAAAAATTCTTATTTCCAAAACCAAGTCTCTTGACAATTTGTTGTTATTACCTTGCAAAAGCAAAGAAGACGAACAATATTCAAAGAACATTAAGATTCTAAAAAAGTGCACGAAAAGAAGAGAGAGACCCTTTCTTCTCAACTTTTTTCCTAAGTTTGACGAAAAAAATATCTATTTAATCAACTTTTTTGTGTCTTTAGGTTTAGGTTTTTTGTTAGCTGAGTGGAGGGAAAATGTAGCTAAAGGACAAACTATAACTAGTGCAGAAATTAAATGTGAAGTTTTGAATGAAGAAAACAGAAGCAATGACCAAGCTCGGAGGGGCTTGATATTATTACCTGTAAAGTATTACTATAGCATACCGTTTTTATGGGTTGACATTGAATATCTTGATTTTTTCAAGAAAAAAGATAATCAAGCTATGTTAAAATTGTATATGAATCGGGAGTGTGAGATAGTTTATTTTGCTCATCTTGATGTTCCCAGGGAAATTACCGAAGAAAGCAAAACAGATGAAAGCAGGCAAGACGGAGTTAATATTTATTATAACAGTAGGGTTTTAAATATTTGTTTTATGTTTGTGTCTAAAGAGCTAATACCTATTGAATCATCATATGAAGCACAAATGGAGGCTTTTTTAAGAAGCTTAAAAGTAAAGTTTAAGAAACCTTTTGTAAGCTCTGACTTTCCGTTAGTGCCTGATTTTATTATCTTTGATGACGAAGATAAGCCTTCTATTTATGTTGAGGTTTTTGGAATGCACACTAAAGAATACTTACAGAGAAAACAGGAAAAGCTTAATTTTTACAGTGATAAAGGAGTAAAAGTCTTATCTTGGGATCCTCAAAACGACCCTAATTTCAAAAGATTTGAAAAAGAATTCTATTCTTCTTAATTAATCTATATGTTTTTGTTTTTCAAAGATTTTTGTTTTTACAAAGATTCTGATTTTCATAGAAAATAGAAAGTCTATATATAGTGAAAGTAGGCAAAAACTAAAAGGAGGTGAATAACAATGCAAGAAATGGTAAAATTTTTAGATCCTTACAGAAAAAGGAAAATGGCTTTTGTATTGCTTTCTATGAACGAGGTAGAACTTCCTCAGGTTCAAAGAGACGTATCAAACCAATTGAAGACTCAACTAGAGTTAGCGATAGACAAGCTTGGTTTTATAGTTCCTATAGTTGTTGTACCTAACGATGATGGAAAATACTTGGTAATTGATGGCCAACATAGATTTTTAGCTATGCAATCTCTTGGGGCTAAAGAAGTGACAGCT
>JAWBTN010000075.1:0-5509 GCA_039000415.1 Candidatus Aenigmatarchaeota archaeon
CAATCTTTTGGAGCTTCTTTAACTTCAATTTTAACTTGGAAAGGTTCTTCTTCCACATTCCAAAACAAAATTTCAAATCTTGCCGATTCATTAGCTTTTAAAATTACAAAATCTTTTTTCAAAACACTACCCAAGCTTATTGCTTTCACTTCTGGCAAAATTAGGAAAAATAGTAAAATTGAAATTAAACCAAGCTTATTCATGTTTTACGCCACTGATAAAAATTTTCCCGGTGTAAAAGCCAGCATAAACTGGAGGAACATTAAGCCAATACCAAGTTGTGACGTTGGTATTTTCTGGCACGTTAAGCTTTATCAAAGAATCTGTTTCGGTTAATTGGAAATAACCATCATTAATATTGCTGCTCATGTTGCTCCAGCTTAAATTACCAACTTTTATAGTTGAAGAAAAAGTTGAATTGGTCAAATCACTTCCCCTTATGTAAAAATCTAAATTGCAGCTTCCGGGGTTTACAGTAATGTTGTATTCATTTTTTGAATTTCCTGGGGCTGAATTGTTGTAAGTGTTTGGTAAAAGCTCACCAAAATCTATGGAAGACCAACTCAATCTAAAATCTATAGTGCAAGGAACTATGGAAACAGTTGCATTTTTCGTAGTGTTAGGTTGAACTTCTGAATAAGAAGAATTGAAATAAACTCCAATTTTCCAATCAGTGTTTACTTCACCAGAAGCGTTGACAATCCAAGTTAAATTGCAAAAATCGTTTTCATTCAAAGGGTTGTTTGGACAAGCTTTTGTAGCAAAAGCAGGCGATTCGTTCAAGAAGAAAGGTTTATCCCCATAGCTTGTGTTTATCGGCGTGTCTGGATAAAGGGAAGATAAGTTGTACATTAGAGTTCCGTATACATTACCGCAAGGGGCAATCCTGCAAAAAACAGTTGCATTCACGATAAAAGTTGAGTTTTGAATTATGTTGGTTAAAGCTTCTGTCTTAGGTAAAATTAATTCAACTTCAAGGTAAGGAATTCCCACGCTGTAATTGGCTACAATGTAAATTTGGTCAACATAAACAAAAGCCATGGGAAAGCCATCCAAATCTTCACCCCTCAACCTAACTTTTACCTCGTTCAGTTTTTTTCTTGTTAAAGAAGAAACATTACATATACTCTCACTTAAACTTGAATTTTCTTCAAAAGGTCCAGCACAATTAACCCAATCACTACCATTCCAATAATCTATATTAATATTCCAAGCACCTTCCCCAACATCACTAAACCACAAAACATGAATGTAAGCCGATTGGATTACTGTATTTTCGGGAATATCCAAATCCCACTCACTAACATTAATCCATCCAAAAGGATAAGTAAGCAAATCAACCATCTCATAAATCCCATCACTTTCATTTATTCTTGCCACATCACAATCTCCATCCGAATCTTGACATGCTAATGGCAATCTCCTGAATTGAACGTAAAATATATTTTCTTCAGTAACATTTTCTTTCCCGGTAGTATCGTTTACATAAATTTTCCATGCAACGCTTCCAGCCAAAAAAGAGTCATTTTTCCAAGAAAAGTTTACCAAAACCCAAGAGTTTGCTAAATTGTTCAAGTAGATTGGCGAACCATAAGTACCATCTGTATAATTTTTCCATTCTCCAGTTTCATTGGTAGAGAGCCAAGCATAACTCAAGCCAACATCATCAAAAACTTCTGCCGATAATTGAATTGAATTTTTTGTGTAAATCAAATTTTCTGTGGTGTTTGTGGTTTGATTTCTCCACTTTGGTGGGGCAGAATGATTGATTTCAATTTTGATTAAATCCACATAAACAAAAGCCATGGGAAAGCCATCCAAATCTTCACCCCTCAACCTAACTTTTATGTTAAGTATTTGTTGTTTTGAAAGATGGGAAACATTACATATACTCTCACTTAAACTTGAATTTTCTTCAAAAGGTCCAGCACAATTAACCCAATCACTACCATTCCAATAATCTATATTAATATTCCAAGCACCTTCCCCAACATCACTAAACCACAAAACATGAATGTAAGCCGAATCTATTGTGTTTTCTTCTGGAATGTAATCGGTGAATAAAGAAACGTTAATCCATCCAAAAGGATAAGTAAGCAAATCAACCATCTCATAAATCCCATCACTTTCATTTATTCTTGCCACATCACAATCTCCATCCGAATCTTGACATGCTAATGGCAAAAGAGTTGAAGATGGAGAAAAAGCTGGCTTTACATTTAAAAGAAAAATCATGCTTAAAATTAACAAAAAAACGATTTTTTCCTTCATGGCATCAACCCAAATTTATATCTTATAACTTTAAGTTTTATTCTAACTTCAGCTATGGCATCGGTTGCAAAATCTAAATCTTCACCTCTAAATCTTACCCTCAAATTACTTAAATCTGAGAAAAAATTAACAGGAATCTCTAAAGTAGTTTGATTGAAATCTTCAGTTTCACCAAAAGGTCCAGCTTCTTCATACTTTATGCCATCGAAAGAATAACCTATGTAAATGTTGCCCGCCCCTAAACCTTTGTAAGTTCTCCAGCTAACTGTTGCAAAAGCCTTTTTTGGGAAATTTACTTTTTCCCATTTTCTAACTTCAACATAGCCGTATGGATTGAATTTTAAAATAACACTTTCACAACACTTTTCCATATTTTCCAAAATTTCGTTTGAAAGCGTGCCATCAGAATCTTTTGCTTCTATTGGCTTTGGATAAACTTCTTGCTGATGAGGGAAAAATAGTAAAATTAAAACGAAAATCAATATCAAGATTTTTTTATTCATTCCTATCTACCTAAAAATGTTCCAATATTTCTTCGCAATTTGAAGAAAATATGTGTGAATGAATCTGAAACTTTTTGTCGATTTCCATATTCATCAAAAACTGAGATATTGAAGCTAACTTTTTTGATGCAAATAAATAAAATCCAGCTACAACCATTTTCAGAATTTAAGTTTTCTTCTGGAATTGTGTAATTGACCCAATTCAAACTTCCATTCAACTCTATTTTATGTGCTTTAATTTTGCCTGTAGAATTTTCTTCAACTATGCCATAAGCTAAAGAAGAGCAATTTTCTCTCCATAAAGAATGTATCTTTAAACCTAAGCTCTTTTCAAATTTCTTGTCTAAAAGCAGGTTTTCTGGGGGTGAAGTATCGTTTATTACTACAATTTTTGAGATTTGGTTGCTTGTCCAATTTTCTCCTTCAGTTGAATTGTATACAAACAAATAAACACCAGCTTTCAACTCGTCAAAATAATTGATTTGACTTCCGTATGAAATTAATCTTTTTTCATAAAGGGTGTAGTTTAAATCTTCATCTCCAAAATTTTTTTCATATGCACTTATGTTGATTTTAGCAGGGCAAGAACTTCTATCATAATCAACGAAAAGATTTAGGGTAGGAAGACCTTTTTTAATCTCCACACTTTTTGTAATTTCAAAGTAAGAATAATTTTGTGTTTCTGGATAAACACAAGAGTATTCCCAAATTCCAGCTTTAACAATTTCTTCTCCTTCAATTTCCCAATCCCTGACAATTTCTTCTCCACTTCTTTTCAAAACGATTTTAGAGATATCGCCTTCACGAACTACACACTTGAAAACAACCGGATTGGGATAAACAACTTCTTCAGATAAATGAAATTCTAATTTTGGCAAAGCCCTAGAAATTTCTAAAACGAAAAATGGAGTTGAATTCCAATTGCTATAAGCATCTCTTGCATAACTTCTCCAAACATAAGTTCCAGCTGGTAAATCTAAAACCGAATAAGAATAAGTATCGTTAATTTTCACTAGAGTTTCATTTCTCAATTCTCTTGTGAAATTGTGTTCAATCAACACTTCTTCTATTTCACTTTCATCAAACCAGCTAACATTCAACTTTACTTCCAAATTTTTGGAATAGTTAAGTTTAATTTCATCTCTACTCACGAACCAATTCGGTGCTTTCAAATCTTTTTGTTTACTTTCAACAAAACCTTCAATTTTTTCAAAATTTCCATATTCGTCAAAAACAATTATCTTGTAATAAAATGATGTGTCTCGGAAAGAATAATTGACCCAATCTATCATACCTTTAAGCTTTATTTTTTCAATTTTTTCAAAACCAGTTGAGTTTTCTTGAACGATGGCATAATCTAGATTAGAAAATCTTTCCCTCCAAAGAGAGCTTAAAATTTTTTTACTACCATTTTCTTTTAAATCAAAACTTAAAAGTTTGGGAGGAGAATTGTCAAATATTCTAGTTCTTCTTTCGTTTCCTCCGAAGCAACTCCATGAAGGAGGATCCAATACATATTGGTACTTGTTGGTTGAGCCAAAAGTTAAATCCAAATTTCCATCTTCATTCAAATCTGCTATGGCTGGAGAAGAATAAATGTATTGTCCAACAAAATAACTCCAAAGCATTTTACCATCGATTCCATTTAAAGCATAAATTCTGCCATCTGTTGCGCCAACAATTACATCAACAACTCCATCAAGATTTAAATCGCTTAGAGAAGGCAAATAAGGAACTCTTCCACCAGTTGGTATAGAGAAAGTCCAATTCACAGTGCCATCATGATTAAAGCAATAAACATTACCATCATGCGAAGAAATTATGGTTTTCTTGCTATTGCTTATGTTTGCTATAACTGGAGAAGAAGTTATCCAATTTCCAGTGCTGTAATTCCAAACTTTCTCACCAGTCGATGCACGTAAAACATAAACATTTTTATCGTAAGAGCCGAAGATTACTTCCAAATTGTTATCCATATCTATATCATCTACAGCAGGTGAAGATTCTATTTTTTCTCCTGTCGAAAAATTCCAAATCATATTCCCATCACTTCCATTCAAAGCATAAACATTGAAATCATAACTTCCAACAAAAACAATTGGGTAGCTAGTTGCACTTATGTTGATCACAGATGGTGAAGAAACTATTTTTCCATTTGTCGAAAAATTCCAAATCATGCTTCCATCTTTTCCATTCAAAGCATAAATTTTTCCATCTTCTGAACCAAAAACAACATCAAGAATACCATCTTTGTTAACATCTGCTATAGCAGGTGAAGAGAAAATCCTTCCTTCTGTCGAAAAATTCCAAATCATATTCCCATCACTTCCATTCAAAGCATAAACATTGAAATCATAACTTCCAACAAAAACGTCTAAGAAATTGTTGTTAGTAATGCTTGCTAAAGATGGGCTGCTTGAAATAATACCATTTGTCGAAAAATTCCAAATTTTTGTCCCATTTTTTCCAAATAAAGCATAAACATTTTTATCATAAGAAGCAAAGACGACATCAATTAAAGCATCATCGTTTACATCGCCAACCGCTGATGAGGAAAATATCATACCATTTGTTTGAAAACTCCAAATTTCACTTGCATTAACAAAAAAGCTCATTGTTTGTGTAACATTTTCATTGCCAGAGCTGTCATTAGCGTAAATTTTCCAAGCTACAGTCCAACCAGCAGGGACAGAAGAGTTCCTCCAAGTAAAATTCGACCAAACTTGACCTTCTTT